>JANLXP010000629.1:0-7796 GCA_031365165.1 Alphaproteobacteria bacterium | reverse complement strand
GCGAATTCGTCGACAGCCTTTTTCGTGTGGGGCCACTTGTCGGAATAGTCGTGGCCTGAGAACACGCCGCCGTCTTTGATCTTCGGGTACCAATCGAGAAGCGCGGAGCCGCCGTCTTGGCCGGTGGCGGCAAAGCCGTCGATGTAGATGAAGTCGAAGTACTTGTCCGGGAAGAGCGGCAGCGCCTCGTCGAACTTCATCTTTAGGATGCAGTTGCGTTTGCGGTGCGGCACGAGAAGGGCCAGCGCCACCTTGTATTGATCGACGGTGTGCTTTCGGTCGCCGTACATGTCGATGCTGTAAAGATAATCGATGTTCGACTTCTTCAAGATCAGGTCCGAGAACACGCCGTTCGCGACGCCGAGTTCTGCCGCGATGCCGTTCGGGCGGACGAGCTTCGTCAGCTCCCAGCGCGATTTCAGGCCCGCGAATTTGTCTTTGTGATCGGCGACGTTCCAGGCGGGTGCTGGCTCCGACGGGAAGATCGCTTGGCCTTTACCTTCCGCCTCACGCGCCTTGCGGCGTTTCTTGCCGTCGCGTTCCATCAAGGCGTAGCGGATGTCTTGCAGAATGCGAATGCGCACCGGGATCGTTCCTTGTTCGCGCCTTTTCTGCACACGCCCGCCCGCTAAGGCAAGCCGCCTTGCCCAGGCCAGGCCCGGCTTGGTACGATGGCGACCGCCTCATTCAATCGGAAATCGGCCATGTCTGCGACAGTTGAGTCCCCCGTTCGAGCTGCCCCGGCGTCATCCGCGCGGCGCGATCGGATCGTCGCACACCTGGTGGCCCAAGTGGCGGATGCGCCGGTGGAAGACGCGCCGTTTCAGCACTTCTATCTGCGCGAGGTTTTTCCGGCCGACGTGTACGCGGAGATCGTGGCGCAGCTGCCGGACCGCGCGTCGTACCGGCCGCTCAACATCAAGCGCTGGCACAACGACAAGGGCGAATCCACGCGCGACCAGCTGTTCCTCTCCGAGGGCGAGGTCGCGCGGATCGATGCGTCGAAGCGCGACCTGTGGGCCGACATCACGTCCGCGATGGAGCACGACGATGTGCGCCGCGCGGTGTTTGCGAAGTTCCGGCACGATGTTGCGATACGGCTCGGCTGTAGCGAGGACGAAGTTCTTTCGAAGCCGATGTATCCGAGCGTGTCGCTGGTTCGCGACTTCAAAGACTACGCGATCAAGCCGCATCCAGATGGCCACCCGCGCACGATCACGATGCAGTTCTATCTGCCGCGCGACGAGACGCAGGTCGATCTCGGCACGTCGCTCTACAAGAAGCTGCCGATCGCTTATCGCTTGGTCGGGCGCACGTACGACGAGGTGAAGCGGTTTCAGTTCTTGCCGAACAGCGCGTACGCGTTCGCCGTCAACGATTGCGACGAGCGGCAGAGCTACCACGGGCGCGAGCTGATCGGCTCATCGACGGGTGCGCGCGACTCGATGCTGGTGATGTGGCTCTCAAGCCCGATGGCATTCGCGAGCCGGCACAACAGCGATAAGATGTGAGACGTGGGATTGGTGATTGGGGATTGGTGGTTGGGGTTCTACACCAACACCTATTCCCCATTCCCTATTCCCCATTCCCTATTCCCTAAGCGGGTTCGAAGACGGCGTTGAAGGCGCCTTGGCCGTCGGCAGTGAGTTGGTGTTTTTCGGCGAGGCGGTAGCCGCAGGATTGCATCAGGCTCGTTTGTTGGTCGAGTTCGCCGGGTTGGATTTCGACGAGGAGGGAGCGCGGGCGGTTGGCGCCAGCCAAGATTCCCTTCATGCCTTCGACGATTGGGATTTCGAGGCCGTCGGTGTCGATCTTGACGAGGTTCGGCGACTTGATCAGGCCCTTCGCCACCATGCTGTCGATGCGCATCGCGGACTTCAGTTCGGTGCCGACGTTCTTGGCCAAGTCGATGCCGCCTTCGACGGCGAGTTGGCTGCCGCTCGCACCTTGGCGCCAGCGTTTGTATTTGAACGGGAAGAAGCCGTCCTCGCTCGATGCCGCGACCGAGACCACCGAGACGCGATCGTTCACGCCGTTCGCTGCCACGTTCTGGAGCAGCTGCACCGCCGTCGGCAAATGCGGCTCGCACGCGTAGACGCGGCCCTCGGCCGACATGTGTTTGGCCGCATAGATCGAGAACGTGCCGACGTTCGCGCCGATGTCGAGCATGACGTCGTTGGGCCGTACGTTTTTGCGCAGCCACTCGATCGTCTTGGGTTCTTTGGTGAGGAATTCCTTGCCGCGCTGAAACGCGTGCAGCGAATCGGCATGGAAGCGGTAGGTCTCGCCGTCGGCCGGATCGCGCACGCTGACGGCCGACGTCATGCCTTCGCGCAGGTAGAACCAGTAGCGCGCGGGCGCCCAGCGCAGTTGCTTCGAAATCTTGGATAACACGCTCAAACGGGATGCCCCTTTGACGCTGGCTTAGGCCATGGGACGCACTCTCGGCAAGGCCTTGTGAGAGCCCGCGCTTCCGGCTTATGAAGCGCAGCTAAGAGGGCTTTGGGGCACATGGACGAGATCGCGTTGGGCAAGGCGTGCGAGGCGCACCTTCGGCAGACGCCGCTCGATTACATCGACAAAGGCGGGCAGCGGTGGCTCGCGGTGCCGGGCCACGCGTTGCTTCCAGCCGATGCGCCGGCGCCGAGCTTTGCGCCGCGTGCGCGCAATGGCATCTTCTATGAGCAGTCGACGACGCTTTTGCTCTCGTATCTCTTCGGGCGGATGAAGCCGCGCGTGTTTTTCGATATCGGATCGGCGAGCGGATACTTTTCGCTGCTCGCGGCATCGCGCGAAGACGCCGCCATCGAGGCGCATGCGTTCGACATGCGGCCGGTCGGTAAGCGCGATCTTGAGGGGCAGGCCGCGAAGCTGACGTTGCCGGGCCGCGTCCATGCGCATCTGGCCGGTTTGTCGGATGTCTTCGGCGGCGAGCGCGATGTTTGGTTTGCGCGCACGCAGATGTTCGAGCAGGAGCCGCCGGTCGAGGCTTACCGCGAGGCGTGGCATCGGCGGCTGAAGTTTTGGCTGCGCGGCGACAAGACGCGGGGCCTGCACAAGGCGCGCGTGCTGCTGACGAGCCTCGATCATTTCAGCACGAGCGTCGCCTGGCCCGCGTTGATGAAGTGCGATGTCGACGGGTATGAGGGCAAGGTCATCTCGGGCGGCAAGGCGCTGTTTTCAAGTGAGCGTGCGCCGGTGCTGCTGTTGGAGTTGCACCGCGATTCGATGCAGCGCGACGGGTTCAACCGGCAAACGGTCGTGGCACCGCTGTTCGCGAATGGCTACCGCGCGCTGTTCTTGACGGATCACCACGACGCCACGAAGTGCGAGGTGCTGCCGGCTGGGCCGGAGCACGAGCTCTTCCGCCGGCAGGAGACCGATATGGTCCTCTTCGTGCCGCCGAAGTTCGCTTAGCG
Source organism: Alphaproteobacteria bacterium (assembly GCA_031365165.1). Lineage (GTDB taxonomy): Bacteria > Pseudomonadota > Alphaproteobacteria > Micropepsales > Micropepsaceae > SZUA-430. Next base: position 4,377 of record JANLXP010000629.1, on the reverse strand, counting down.
CGACGCGATCGCGGCTGACACGACGTCAGCGAGGCGATCCAGGTGGTTTTCTTTCATTGGCGTGAGTGTCGCGAGTTTTGCGGCGACTTGTTCGGGGGTTGCTTGGCGCACGGGCAACACCACTAAGCGGTTGTCGGCTTCTAGCGAGTCGACGGCTTCGTTGTCGCGGAAGGGTTTGGTGGTGGCGGGGGTGAGTACGATCACCGGGCGTCTTGCGGCCACGCCTTCGGTGATCATCGACATGGAGTCGGAGGTCGCCCAGATGGCGTCGCACGCGTAGCCTTCGGCGATCGAGCCGGTGCCGGCGGCGCGGTGGTCGATGAATTTATCGACGATGTCTTTGCGCGCGAGCATTGGATCGAGCGCGGCGTAGAACGCGTCCGGTGTGCGGCGCGAGGTGACGACGACGAAGCGCACGTCGAAGGTGTGCGCCATCGTGCGCATGAGTTCACCCAGGGCTTGCCAGTCCGCATCCTTGAAATCGGCGGAGGGGATTGGGCCGCCGATGAAGACCGCGATTCGGAATGGGGTGACCGGCCAGCGCTTGGGGGCTGCGAACGCGTCGGGGTCCAGGGCGCAGGGTTTCAGTGCGTAGGCGGTGTTCGGGAAGTTCGCTTGTGATTTGTAGGGCGTGAGCACGAGCGCGAATTTGCCTCCACCCACGTGGCGCGGTGTGCCGGTGAAGATGTTCGGTGCGCCTGTGAGTTTGCTCAGTGCGATGTTGGCGGCGAGTGTGTTGCCGCCGGCGGAGACGATGATGTCGGCCTTTGGGATCGTGGTGATGCCGTAGAGCCAGCGCAGCACGAGGCGCGGCGGCAGAACGAGTGCGGCGTAGCGTGCGAGGCGGCGTGGGACGATGCGCGGCTTGATCAGTTCGAGGCGCTCGACCTTCGTTTCCACGCGGCGGCTGAGGGCCAGCACGATCGCTTCGCTTTGGCGGAAGTGGCCGGGGCGGCCGTCGGAGAGGAGCAGGATGGTCTTGGCCGCCATCAGTGCGCCGTCGCCATCAAGTTGCGGTAGACGTCGAGCGTCGCCACGCACATGGCCTCGACCGTGTAGGATTTCAGCACGCGGGCGCGGGCCTTCGTTTGCATCTCGCGGCGTTGCTCCGGCGAGAGGGCGAGCGCTTTCACGATGAGGTTTGCCAGCGCTTGCGCGTCGCCCGGCGGGAACAGGAAACCGGTGACACCATCGGCCACGGTTTCGGCTTGCGCGCCCAGGTTGGAGGCGATCAGCGGGCGGCCCATCGCTTGCGCTTCCACCGCCACGCGGCCGAAGGCTTCGGGTTCGATCGAGGGGGTCACGATCACGTCGGCTGCCATGAACGCCGCCGGCATGTCGCTGCAATGGCCGGGGATGCGCACGTTCTGCGAGAGGCCGTGGCAGTCGATCGCGCTCAGCAGTTCTTGCACATAGGCGTCGCGTTGTTGCGCGTCGCCGACGAGCACGGCTTCGAAGTCTTTGTGCGGCAGTTTCGCCAGCGCATCGATCAGCGTGAGTTGGCCCTTCCAGCGCGTCAGGCGGTTCGGCAGAACGATCACGGGTTTGCCGGGGCGCAGGCTCCACGCTTTGCGGATGGCGTCGATCCGATCTTGCGTCACGGTTTGCGGCGTGAAGGCCGCGATATCGATGCCGCGCGGGATGACGTGGAGGCGGATCTCGGCGACGTCGTGTTCGCCGCGCACGTGCTCGGCGGTGAAGTTCGAGTTCGCGATCACGGCGTCGGCACGCGCCATGATGGAGTTGTACCAGCGCTTCGGCGCGCTCTTCGCGTTGTAGATGCCGTGGTAGGTGGCGACGTATTTCGCGTGCGTGCGGCGGGCGGCGCGGTAGGCGCTCCACGCGGGTGCGCGCGAGCGGGCGTGGATGATGTCGATGTTGTTCTCGACGATCGCGTCGGCGAGCAGCTTCGCGTTCTTCCAGATCGTGAGCGGGTTCTTGCTCTCGAAGGGGCCTAAGATCAGCTTCGCGCCGGTCGCTTCCGCTTCGGCCTGGAGGCGCCCGCCTTTGGTCGCGATCCAGGCCTTGCCGCCGGAGGCCACGACCGCACGGGCGACGTCGATCGCGGTACGCTCCGCACCGCCCGCATCGAGGGCTGGGATCACTTGCAGGACGGAAAGCGGCGCAGCGGTCGGCATGGGGGATGCCTAGCGCAAAATGTGGGGCTCGGCCACCTCGACTTCGGGCGTCGGTGCGGTGGCGAATCAGGAAGAGCAACACGAAGGCCACGAAGGTGCACGAAGGTCACCAAGACGCTCATGGTCTGCTTTTGCGACCGGCGCTGTGTGGATGCAGATTTGTTTCCCGCAAAGGCGCAAAGCCGCAAAGAAGTGAGCGGGACTTCTTTCGGCGCGGAACGCGCCAATCAAACTCTGAATGGCGCCTGCGGCGCCGGGTCTCCTCCCTTCGCGGCTTTGCGCCTTTGCGGGAAACCATTCTGACGTTTCACTGCACCGCAGCCGAAGAGTGAACAAGAGCGTCTTCGTGGGCTTCGTGCATCTTCGTGGGCTTCGTGTTGCTCTTTCTGACTCGGTGACACCACAAACGTTACAGCAACGCCCGCAAACCTTCGCGGTAGGTTGGGTAGAGAAGATTCACGCCGAGTTCGGATTTGATGCGGTCGTTTTTTACGCGTTTTGATTCGGTGTAGAAGCTCTTCGCCATCTCCGACATCGTCGCCGAAGCGTCTTCGTAGCGTTCGAGGGGTGGTGGGGTGACGTTCAATAGCTTCGCCGCGTATTCGATCACGTCGTGAGGGGGTGCGGGTTCGTTGTCGCAGACGTTGTAGATGGCGCCGGCGTTGGGTCGCGCGATTGAGGCTTCGAGGACTTGGGCGATGTCGTCGACGTGGATGCGGGAGAAGATTTGGTTTTCGCGCATGATGCGTCGGGCGGTGCCGGCGCGCAGGGACTCGAGTTGGTTGCGCCCTCGCCCATAGATGCCGGCGAGGCGGAAGATCATCACGGGCACGTTTGCCGTCACGCCCCAGGCGCGCCACGCGTGTTCGGCTTCGAGGCGGCGTTTGCCGCGTTCGGTGGCGGGCGCTTCGGGTGTTGTCTCGTCGACCCAGCCACCTGCGCGATCGCCGTAGACGCCGGTGGTTGAGAGGTAGCCCAGCCACTTGGGTTGGAGCGCGTCTTTGTATGGGAGTGCGGGATCGCCTCCAGCGCCTGGTGGTGTGCTGATGAGGACGTGCGTCGCGCCGGCGAGCGCTGCTGGCGGATCTGCCAGCGGGAATGCGTAGGCTTCGATGCCGTCGCGGATGAGTGCGTTCACCTTCTCGGCCGCGCGCGCGGTGCCCGCGATGCGCCAGCCTTTGGGTTTCAAGCGCCGGCCAAGGGCCGCCGCGCTAAACCCGAAGCCGAAGCAGAACAGCCGGTTCATATAACCTTGCACACGTTTAATGCTTGAATTTCGGGCACGTTCTGCGAAGTCTGCGCCATGGTCAAGTTTCTGCTGATTGCGGCCGCTGCTGCGGTTTCGACGACGCCCGCGCCCGTGGTCCCCTGGGACTACGACAAGTGTTTGGCGAAGGTCACGCGCCATCCCGACGATGCGCTGGAGATGGCGATGAACGCGCTGCAAGACGGCGACGAGCCGAGCGCTGCGCATTGCGCGGCGGTGGCGCTCATCGGGCTGAAGCAGTACGGCGAAGGTGCGCGAAGGCTCGATGCGCTCGCGCGTAAAGGTTCGGCCGGTGGTGCTGAGATGCGCGCGCAGCTAATGGATCAAGCGGGCAATGCGTGGCTGCTCGCGGGGCAGCCGGAGCTTGCGACCCAGTCGTTCACGGCGGCGCTGACCTTGATGCCGACGGAGGCGCTCTACCTCATCGACCGTGCGCGGGCGTCGGCGATGTTGAAGAAGTGGACGGCGGCGGAGACCGACTTGTCGGCCGCGCTGGTGGCCGAGCCCGGCAACTCCGAGGCGCTGGTGCTGCGTGCGAGCGCGCGGCGTGCGCAACGCAACTTCCCAGGCGCCATGGGTGACGCGACGCAAGCGCTTGCCGTCGATCCGAACTATCCGGAGGCGCTCGTCGAGCGCGGGCTCTTGCGCGCGGCGCTGAACGACAAGGCAGGCGCGCGGAAAGATTTTATGCGCGTGCTCGAGATTGCGTCAGATCCCGACCGCAAGATCGCCGACACCGCGGTTGATGCCGCACGCAGCGCCCGGCGCGAGATCGAGAAGCTTGAAGTGACGAAAGACAAGATCAAGCTGAAGGTCACGCAGTAGGGCAACGCTGTCCCTCATCCGTCTCGCCGCCTAACGGCGTCGATCCACCTTCTCCCGTCCTTCGACGGGAGAAGGGCAATGCACCCTAGGAAATTATGAAACTTTAGAACTGGATTGCCCTTCTCCCACTGCCAAGTGGGAGAAGGT
>JANLXP010000681.1:0-3936 GCA_031365165.1 Alphaproteobacteria bacterium | reverse complement strand
CTGCGACTATGTCCACATCATCTCCGCGATGCTTGCTGCGAACCGGCCAGCCTTAAGTCCCCAACAACTCCCTGAGCGTCAACACCCGGTGCACCGCCTTCACCTTGCTGAGTGCAACCGCGAATTCCTCTTCCGGACTGTACTGCCCGAGTTCAGCATCGTGCGTCACAGGGCACGAGTCAGAGTGACAGCATACACGCGACGGATGTGACCGCACACGCGTACGGGGACCCTTCGAGCGCGGGACTCGCCAGTTCGTTTAATTGGGCACTCATTTCGAGGGCGCCGTTGCTCTGCCGTCATAGCGCCATCCCCATCACACGAACATTGTCTGCGCTTGTCTCTCAGGACGTGCAGCAAAGGCAAGAGGGCACCTAAAGCAAAGCAAATGTCCCGCACGTCCATCGCAAACCCTCAGACATCGCGCGAGCGGCTTTGCACAGCCGTTCTGAACTTTGTTGAACTCTTGTTTACAGGGGCATACGCAGTGGTTGCGGTTGCTTTTCTTTATGTCGTTTACTTTTTTTTGAGCAATCTCGCTGCCTTGCCGGCTGCACGATATTCACTCGAATTTCTCGCCGATGCTGCACGCCCGTTCGTAGCGTTTGTGGCAGAGGTGGGAGATGCTCTCGCCGCCATCGATCCAGTGGTGCCGTCGTTAGCGATCGCGCTCGCGGGCATCGTTCTGCTTCGCCCGTTGCAGTGGCTCGTCGATGCAACGTTGGTGCGGATAGGTCTATGGCAAGATCGCTTGCAATCGTTGATCTCCGGCGACGTCGACAATGCCTTCCGCCGCGTGCCGCAGGTTGAGGCGCGCAGGCGAGCGTTTGACCGGCGAGAAGCGATCAACAAGTTCGTGACTGCTCACGAAGTGCCCTCCACGAAGTCGGAGACGAGATACTCGGTCACGCTGGCGAGCACGATCCGGGAATACGTCGAACGCCGGCAGGAAGTCGACGACAGCGAGCCGCTGCGTGTCGCTGAGTTTATCGAGCGTCCGCCGAGAAGTCCGATTTCGCTAGAGTCGTCATACGTCGAAGGCATCGATGAGATCGCCGGTCAGTTCGTGCGCCTGAATTTCGAGCGAACTCAGCCGCAACAGCAAGCGTGCTGGGCAAGATTCTGGGGCATCCTCAGCCAACAGCCGCCCGAAGACATTATTGTACCGCTCCTTCAGCGCGTTGTTGACGCAGCGATTCTGGCGGACAGGCACTTTGATGCCCTGAGAGACACAAAGGGCTGGAAAGGCATGCCCTTCTTTGAGTGCATCTACGCCGAATGGCGACCGATACCGCGACTGCTACACATCCTGGTTCGCCCTCTGGTCGGCAACGCGATGCCTGCCCGCGTCGTTATCGAAACACATTACCCGGACGTCTTCCGCAATGCGCTCTTTGGCGAGTCGCGCCAGCATCGGCGTACGTATCGCAACTGGTTTGGTATCGGCATCAAGATAGAAAAGCCGTCTCCGCGCGTCTCGCGCCGGGCCTGGTGGGCGCAGCCGGAGGTTTTGTGCAGGCGCCTGAAGTCCCATATCGCCGGAAGCATGAGTCAGCGTTTTCGGGTGAGTTCGGTCGGAAATTCCCTTGGGTTGCCCGCCAATTTTCGCATCATGCCCGGTGGACCGCTCGCTGACGGCTGCCCGAGTGTCGTAACGCCCCATTTGCTTTCGCGTGGCGCAGTATCGCAAGCGCCGGCTGCATGGCTATTTCAGGCGGAAGCCAAGCGTCCCGCAAAAAGCGCACATCTCGCAACCGACTGTCAGGGCTTTTGCATCAAGAATCTGCCTAAGGACAATCGCGCACCCGCCGAAATGGTTATAGACGCTGCGACGTTCGGCCGTGCTTCAACTGCGGCTGCGGACCTGCGCAAGCGTTATTGGGGGCCTCGTCGGCCATGGAAGATTTTTCCGTCACTGTTTCGGCGGCGCGTATGGATTGGCGCAATGGTCGATCAAGCGCTTCGCCAGGCGAGCCGATTTCCAACCTACGGGTGCAAAGCACGGTTTTCCGACACGATAGTCGACACTCTCAGAGCGACAAGCTCGGATATGAATGGCACGCTTGTGCGTCCCGTGCGCTCACCTCGAGATGTTCTGTCCGATCTTTCAAACGTATTCGCAAGTCGCTGGGCTGCGGCGGAAGCACCATCGCAGAGCAAGGGCTTCGGCGGCGCGATCGTGTCGTGTCTCGGACCGGCGCGTGCGCCCCATGTGTTGGTGCCGGAGCCGCTTCTAAAGGATTACCTGAACCATGTCGCGCAGATTGTCCGCGTTGTCGCGAACCTGCCCGCTCCCGAGAATGAGCCGCCGCTGGTGCCGAAGCCAGAAAAAGTGAAGGCGCGCTAAACTTAAGTCCCCAACAACTCCCGCAGCGTCAGCACCCGGTGCACCGCCTTCACCTTCGTGAGCGCCACCGCGAATTCTTTTTCTGGGTTGATCTGGCCGAGTTTCAGTTGCGTGGGCGTGCGCCCCACGAGCTGCTTCACCATCGCAACACCTGGCTCGCCATCCGCCTGGTCGTTCATCTGCACGACCACGTAATCGCCGGGCGTGGCGGGCCTTGCGGGGGAGACGTAGATGAGGTCGCCGTCTTTGTTCCAGGGCGCCATGGAATCGCCCGTCACCCACAGTGCGTAGATGTTGCGCATATGCGCGATGCCGGGCGGGCGGCGCACGTAGTCCACGATTTCGCCGTTGAAGCGGAAGTCGCCGGTGGCGCCACCGACGGCGGTGCCGTGCACGGGCACGTCGGTCGGCATAATGCCGGTGGGCGGGAGCGCGGCGGGGCCGCCCTTCTTGCCCGGCTTCAAATCCGGATCGCCCATCAGCGTGCCGATCGGCACGTGCCAAAGCTTCGCAAGCTCGACCAGGCTCTCGCGCCCCGGCGGCGCGATGCCCGACTCCCACTGCGAGATCGCGGGCTGGCTGACGCCGATCGCCTGGGCCACCTCCACCATCGTCATGCCGCGCGCCTTGCGGTGCTCGCGGATGCGAATGCCCAGGCGGCGCACTTCGTGGGAAACTTGTTTGGCGGGGGGCGGGGAGGTCTTCTTCATGGGGGCCGGACGTCCTTATATTCCTGACTATCGGATTACATAGCGGAGCTAATATGTCAAGCTTAAAGTGTTCTTGCTTCGTTCTCATAAAGCAGGTCTAATACGGAACTTATAGACGAATCGAAACTGCCGCCCCGCTTTGAGGCCTCTTGTAGCCGGCTGCCCGGGGCGCGCAGAGAGCGGCGGCGCGCCATTTCTTGAAGGGCGTCAACGCAATGCGTTGCCCTCAAGGTGGCGCCCGCCGCTCGCCTTATTTCGCTTGAGTCCCGCCGTGCCGCCCAACCACGAACCACCAAAACCCAACCCCCACACGTGACCGCACCCAAAGATATAAGTGCTGTGGATAAAGCGGCCTTCGCGAACCGCAAGTGGGACGCGAGGATGGTGCGTTTTCTTGACCGTCAACGCCGGCAAGGCAAACCGATTCGCTGGATCGCCGAAAAACTCGGCGTCACCCTCGTGCGCGCCGTCGCCGAAGCCATCAACCGCGGCCTCGTCATGCACACCGCCTACCGCGGCAGGCGATGCCTCACACCCCCGACACCGGATCTCGAACCCCTGGGCCAGGTGCGCGACCTCCCCGAAGAAAACCTCTGCCACTACATGCAAGGCCACCCCACCGGCGCCTGGCGCATGTGCGCACGGCCAACCCAACACGCCACCCCCTGGTGCCCCCACCACCGCGCAAGAGTCTACGTCACGCGCGCTGCACGCTTGCCTGGGAGCGCCGGCATCCTGCCGGCTCTTGCAGCAGCTCCACCGCACGAAGAGCCGGCTGGAAGCCGGCGGTCCCAGGCAAGGGTGACACCATGACCATCCACGCGAACGCGTTCGACCTGCCCCGCCCGAACGACATCGGGTCGGAGCAGCAGTTGCTGG
>JANLXP010000597.1:0-7761 GCA_031365165.1 Alphaproteobacteria bacterium | reverse complement strand
ACACTGGCGAGGTGTTGGCGAAAGACGGTGGCGTGCCCGCCTGTTCGCCCAAGGACCTCGAGGTTTTCTGGAACGAGATTTTGACGAAGCGCAACGCCGTGCTGATGACGACGTTCGACAAGCTTAAAGACAAATATGACGTGTTCGTCGTGCCGTGGGGTGCAATGCACATGCCGGGACTCGAGAAGGCGTTCATGGAACGCGGGTTCCGCATCGAGTCGGCGGAGATGCTGACGCTCGCGCGCTATGAGACGGTCGCGGGCCATGTGTTCGGCGGCCTCGCCGCGTTCCGGCTACTTGGACCCGGAACGCGGCCCTATCAGATGCGGACCTACCCTCACCAAATCCGGATGCGTTGATCCGGAGCTAGATAGAGTTTCGCGGTCTCCGGCACGGCGAATGCCGCGTACCATTCGTCCATGTTGCGCACGGTGCCGTTGGCGCGGAATTCGCCGGGCGAGTGCGGGTCGGAGACGACTTGGTTGCGCAGCGCTTCTTCGCGGGCGAGCTGACGCCAAATCTGGCCGAAGCCTAAGAAGAAGCGCTGGATGCCGGTGAAGCCGTCGACCACCGGCGGCTCCTTGCCCTTGAGCGAGATTTTGTAGGCTTCGAGCGAAACATTGAGGCCGCCCAAGTCGCCGATGTTTTCGCCGAGCGTCAGGCGTCCGTTGACGAAGAGGCCGGGTAGCGCTTCGAACTTCGAGTACTGGTCGGCCAGTTTGTCGGTCAGTGCCTTGAAGCGGCGCTCGTCTTCGTCGTTCCACCATTTGTGCAGAACGCCGTCGCCGTCGGACTTCGAGCCTTGGTCGTCGAAGCCGTGGCCCATCTCGTGGCCGATGACGGCGCCGATACCGCCGTAGTTCACGGCCGGGTCAGCGTTTAAGTCGAAGAACGGTGGCTGCAGGATCGCGGCGGGGAAGACGATCTCGTTCCAGACGGAGCTGTAGTAGGCGTTGACCGTCTGCGGAGCCATGCCCCACTCGGTCTTGTCGGCACCGGTGCTCAGGCGGCGGACGTCGCGCGCGCGGTTGAACGCTTGCTCGCGCTTGCGGTTGCCGAACGCGTCGCCCGCTTGGATGTCGAGCGCGGCGTAGTCGCGCCATTTGTCGGGATAGCCGATCTTGACGTTGATCTTTGAAAGCTTTGTGAGTGCCGCCTTTTTCGTTTCGTCCGTCATCCACGGCAGCTTTTCGATGCGCGCTTTGTAGGCGGTGCGCAAATTCTCGACCAACTCCGCCATCGCGGCCTTCGCGGCCGGCGAGAAGTTCTTTTTCACATAGAGCTGGCCCGAAGCTTCACACATCGGCGCGTTGAACGGCGTGCCGCTCATGGCGGTGACGGCGCGCTTCCAGCGTTCACGCTGCATCGGCTGGCCGGTGACGACCTTGCCGTTGAAGTCGAACGACGCATCGTCGAGCGCCTTGGGCAGCACATCGGACACGCCGTTCAGGTAGTGGAACGTCACGTAGGCGCGCCAGGTTTCGATGGGCGTCGCGCGGAAGAGCTTCGCCAGCGACTGGACCGCATCGAGCTGCGCCACGATGAAGAAGTCTTGCGAGGGCGCACCGTACGCCTCAAGCCCGGCAACCCACGGGAACTCCGGCGCGAAGGCCACGAGTTCGGCGCGGGTTTTCGGATTGTAGGTGAGGTCGCGGTTGCGCGACTTGTCCCGCGGCCAGTGAATCTCAGCGATCTTGCGTTCGAGCGCCACAATCGCGTCCGCGCTCGCGGCGGCGCCGGCGATGCCGCCCAGCGTCAGGATCTGCTCGACATAGGCGCGGTATTTCGTGCGCGTGTCGGCGAACTTCGCGTCTTCCTTCAGATAGTAGTCGCGGTCGGGCATACCGAGGCCCGCTTGGCCGATGCCGATGACATAGACATCGGGGCGCTTCGCATCGAGGTTCACGCCGAAGCCGACCGGCGAGTTCGCTCGGAAGTCGGCCCCGGCGAGCAGCTTGACCAGGTCTTCATGGGTTGCGACGGCGGCGATGCGGGCGAGATCGGCCTTCGCGGGCTCCAAGCCCTTTGCGTCGATCGCTGCGGTGTCGGTATAGCTCTTGTAGTAGTCGACGGCCTTGCGCTCGACCGAACCCTTCGCAGGATTCTTGCGCGCCGCTTCGTCGAGCGCGTCGCGCACGTCGTCTTCAGACTTCGCAGCCAAGATGTTGAACGAACCCCAACGCGAACGGTCGGCCGGGATTTGCGTCGTCTTCATCCAGGTGCCGGAGACGTGGCGGAAGAAGTCGTCGCCGGGGGCGATGCTCTTGTCCATCGCAGAAGGGTCGAAGCCCCAGGTGCCGATCGCGGGCTTACCGGTCGCGGCGCGCGCGGCCAGACCCCAAGCGCCCGTTCCCATCGCGGCCAAGCTGGCTGCGCCCGCACCGAGCAGCATCGTGCGGCGATTGACGTTCAAACCCATGGTATCCCCCGAATGAAGGCGGTGATGTGAGACCAAGGTCTAGCACTGGTCACGTCACGAGTTCGAGAGGGGGAGTTCGCGTGAAAGGGGAAATGCTGCGGTGCGTCACCGCTAGGTCTCTATCGCCTCGCGTAGCATCTCCAACTCCAGCCAACGCTCCTCGCTTGCGGCGAGCGTTGTTTGCAGTTCTGCGAGTTTCGCCGTTGTTGCCGTGAAGGCCTTGGGGTCGCGTTCGTAGAATCCCTCGCTGGCAAGGCGCTCGTGCAGCGCGTGGATTTCGCGCTCGATCGCGGTGATCTGCACCGGCAACGTCTCCAGCGCGTGCTTGTCCTTAAAGCTGAGCTTGCGCCGCTCCGCCGGTGCGATGCGCGCCGCAGTGCGTACCCGCTCCACCTTTGTCGTCTCGCGGACCCGCGCGGACACGCCGCCGCCGCGTTGGGCGACCATATCGGTGTACCCACCCGCATACTCGACGAACCGGCCGTCGCCTTCCGCCATCAGAACGCTCGTCGCCACGCGATCCAGGAAATCACGGTCATGGCTGACCACGATTACCGTGCCCGCGTAGTCGGCGAGCATTTCCTGCAGCAGATCGAGTGTTTCGAGATCGAGATCGTTCGTCGGCTCGTCGAGCACCAGCAGATTCGACGGAGCAGCCAACGCCTTTGCCAGCACCAACCGTCCGCGCTCGCCACCCGACAACACCTTCACGGGCGTGCGCGCCTGGTCCGGGGTGAACAGAAAGTCCTTCATGTAAGACGCGTAGTGGCGCGTCGTGCCGCCCACGCTTACCGTCTCGCCGTGGCCGCCGGTCAGGTAGTCCTTCACGGTGACGTCGGGTAGAAGCGTCTCACGCCGCTGATCGAGCACGTGCATCTGCACGTTCGAACCTAGCTTCGCCTCGCCCGTGTCCGGTGTCATCCGTCCGGTGAGTAGGTTCACGAGCGTCGTTTTGCCAGCACCGTTCGGGCCTACAACGCCGACGCGATCGCCGCGCATGATCCGGATCGTGACGTCGCTAACGACGGCGAGCTCACCGAACGCTTTCGACACAGCTTTCGCCTCGATGACAATGGCGCCGGACATCTCGCCTTCGGTGGCTCCAAGCTTGACGTTTCCGGTCGCGCGCCTGGCCTCGCGCCGTTGGCGTCTGAAGTCGGCGAGGCGCGCCATGCGTCCAACGTTGCGCTTGCGCCGCGCAGTAACGCCGTAGCGCACCCAGTGTTCTTCCATCACGATGCGCCGGTCGAGCTTGTGCTGTTCCAGCTCTTCTTGCTCCAACACCGTGTCGCGCCACGCTTCGAAGGCTTGGAATCCTTGTTCGATGCGGCGTGTAGCACCTCGGTCGAGCCACACCGTCGCGCGCGACAGGCGCTCAAGGAACCGCCGGTCATGGCTGATCAACACCATCGCCGAGCGAAGCGAATTCAACTCACTCTCCAGCCACTCAATCGCGGGCAGGTCCAGATGGTTCGTCGGTTCGTCCAGCAGCAGGATGTCGGGTGACGGTGCGAGCACGCGCGCCAGCGCCGCGCGCCGCGCTTCGCCTCCCGATAGACGATCGGCGGACTCTTCGCCCGTCATGCCCAAACACTCGAGCAGATAGCGCGCGCGGTAGGGATCGTCGCCTGGCGTCAGGCCCGCTTCGACGAACGCGAGCGTTGTCGCAAAGCCAGAAAGATCGGGCTCTTGCGGCAGATAGCGCACTGTCGCCGATGGTGCCGCTGCGCGCGTGCCCTTATCCGCTTCAACCAGGCCTGCCGCAATCTTGAGCAGCGTCGACTTGCCCGAGCCGTTGCGCCCGACGAGACAAATCCGCTCGCCCTCCGAAACGACAAGCTCCGCCCCGCTCAGAAGCGGCGCGCCCCCAAACGTGAGATGAATGTCCTGCAGTTGAATCAAAGGTGCGCCCATGGCCCGCGCGTTCTCTCATTGTCGCGCGATGAAGGGAAGCGGCCTTTGAATTACCTTAGGTTTCTCGCGAACAATGCGAAGAGGCGTTCCCAGTGCCGTTCGGCCGCAGCCTTGTCGTAGATGGGGCGGGCCGGGAATGCGAAGCCGTGTTCGGTCTTGGGGTAGATCTCGACTTCGGCCTTGGCGCCCGCATCTTTGAGCGCACTGCGTAGCGGCTCGACTTGGTCCATCGGCATCCAGTGGTCGGTTTCGGCGCAGGCGAAATAGAGCTCAGCCTTCGCTTGTTTCGCCATCACATGCGGGCTGTCGGGCCGATCGGTGATCAGGCGCACGCCGTAGATCGAGGCGGCGGCCGCGATGCGGTCGGGATGGCGGGCCGCGGCATTGATCGCGAACTGACCGCTCATGCAGTAGCCGACCGTGCCTGCTTTGCCTTTGCCGGCCGCTTTCTCCGTCGCTGCGAAGGCGAGCAGCGCGTCGGTGTCGTCCATGATTTTGGCGATCGTGAGCGAGGCCATCAGCTGCATCATGCGCGCGCGCTCAGGCGCTTGCGGGTCCATGGGGATGCGGCCCAACTCCATGACACCTTCGCGGTAATAGAGATTGGGCAGCATCACGTAGTAGCCGGTCGTTGCCAGCCTTCGTGCCATGTCGCGCAATTCCTCGCGGATCGCGGGGGCGTCCATATAGAACAGGATCACGGGGTAAGGCCCGCCGCGTTCCGGGTGCACAACGAACGTGCTCATGCGGCCGTCTTTGGTTTCGATGTCGAGTTGGCGTTCGTGCATGAGCGATCTCGCTGGTTAGAGGATGAGCGTGAGGAAGCCCGCCACGATCATGTACTGCGCGGCGATGTAGGTGATCCAGACAGCTTCGTGGACGAAGGGAAACGGCGCGGCGAATTTGCGGACGGCGATCAGCGAGTCCGACAGCGCGAAGACGATGGCACCGGCGCCTAATACCCATGACGCCTCTCTGATCGAGAGCGCCGCCGCAATCATTGTCATGATCACCGCGAAATAGGCGAAGACCGGAATGCGCAAGCGGCCGAGGTGCGGTGCGATGCGCACGATCAGCAAGCTTGCGGCAGCGAGCGCAACGATGAAGGCGGCAAGTGCGGCACCGCTCGGGACGCTTGCGTGCCGCAGGAATGCGATGACGTACACGATGTGCGCTACGAGGAAGCTTGCGAGCCCCGGCACGAAGAAGCGGCTCTCATCCTTCAGCGCCAGGAAGAAGTCGCCGAGCGCGGAAAGTGCGAGCGCGACGGCTAGTAACAACAAACCGCCCACCGGCGCATTGGGGGTACCCATATATGTCAGGGGTAGGATCGAAAGGATGAGGACAGACGCCGTTTTCACCGCGGTTCGCAACGCGGGCACGTTGCCCTTCGACGAGCCTAAATAAGCGACGGAAACAGCGAGCGAGAGCGCTGCGATGGCAAGGCGCAGCGCATCGAGACCGTCGGCGCGAAAGAGAATCTCTTCAAGCATGGCCTCCCCTCCTAAACCATTCGCGTAGGGTCGCGCAAAACTTGTGATGAGCGGCCTCTTGAACCAGGCCTATCAGCCTGCGGTAATGAGGTTTTGCGGGGTACGAAGTGCCATGAAAACGTCGACAGTCATTGTTGCTTTCACAGTCGTGTTCGCACTGGTCGCGACCGACGCCGACGCCGCGAAGCGGCGCAAGAAGAGATTCCATTCCGCGCCGGCGCCGGTGGTGCAGGTCGACAAGTCGGACGACGCGACGCTCTGCGACGGCGGGATGATGGTCACCGCGGACGACCAGATCAAAGGCTGCACGGCGCTGATCGCTTCGTGGATCACCCGCGAGCGCAAGGCGACCGCCTATTACAATCGCGGGAACGCCTATATCGGCAAGAACGACTTTGCGCACGCGATCGCGGATTACACGGACGCGCTGACCAACAAAGCCGGTTATCCGCAAGCGCTGTTCAATCGTGCGGTGGCGCAGCGGATAAGCGGCAATGCGCAACTTGCGATCGCGGATTATTCGTCGGTGATCGCGCTGACGCCGGGCGACGCCGATGCGTTCGCCGGACGCGGGATGGCTTATGCGAAGCTGGTGCAATACGACAAGGCGCTTGCCGACTTCAATCAAGCGATCACGCTCAAGCCCGATCATCTGACGGCGTTGACGCAGCGCGGGCACAGCGCCGTGCGTGAGCAGCAATGGGCGGTTGCGATCGCGGATTACGAAACCGTGCTCAGCCTCCAGAAGACGAACGCGGAAGCTTACTATGGGCGCGGCGTTGCGAAGGTCTACGCTGGCGACATCAATGGCGGGCAACTCGACATGCGCCAAGCGCAAGTGTTCGATAGCGGCATTGTCGGCCGGATGACGGCGCAAGGCATTGCGCAACCTGTGATCACGGACCGCGCACGGGCGACGTCGGCAGCGCCGGTCGCTGCGGCACCTGCTGCCTTGCTGACGGCCGCGCCGGTTACAGCGGTACCGGCGCCGACACCCGTTACACCTGCGGGCGGCGAGAGCACCAAGCCCGCGAACGAAGGCCGCAACTAGTTCGAGCTGCGGCCTTCTTCAAAGCGCTCAGTTCGCCGGCGGTGCTGGCGGCACCGGCGGTACCGGAGGCACGGGCGGAACCGGCGGCATCGGTGCCATGCCCGGCGGCAGCGGCGGCATGGGTGGCATCGGCGGATGCATCTCATCCTTTTCGAGCGCGCCGTTGTGGTCGCGATCAAGTTCGTTGAAGTGCTTCTCCGCGCGCGCCAAGAATTCTTTGCGGCTGACTTTGCCGTCTTTGTTTTCGTCGGCGCTGTCGCCGCCTTGGCGACGGATTACAATCACGCGCTGTTCGCCGGGGCCGCCGTCTTTGAAGACTTGAACGTCGGCGTCTTCGCCTTGTCCGCCATCTGGAATTATCCTCACATCCGGAGCGCCCGGCGCTCCCTGGTGGTTCCAGGCCGGTCCCCCGTCCTTCCCATCCGTCATCGTGCAGGTGCATACCTGCCTGCGCTCGACGCGCACTTCTTCAGCTGCGGCTGAAGCCGTCAGAGCAATCACGGCCGATGCGGCCAACAACACTTGCGTTTTCACTTGTCTCTCCACTGAAACGATAGGCGACCTTACCCGGCCGGCGTCCGGAGTCTTGTCGGCGTTCAGGAAAGTCGTGGCGAAAAGCGCGGTATGCCGTGCGGCGACAAACTTTGACACAGATTAACTCTGCTTCAGCTTGCGGCTTTCGCAGGCTCTTGTATCTGATCCGCAACATGGCTGACGCGGTGCCCCACGTTTTGATCGTCGACGACCATCGCGACATCCGCGATGCGCTGTCGCGCTATCTGCAAGACAACGGTTTGAAGGTGACGATGGCGGAGTCCGCCGCGTCGGCCCGGCGCGTGCTGGCGCAGCGCGAGGTCGATCTGCTCGTGCTCGACATCATGATG
>JANLXP010000556.1:0-3709 GCA_031365165.1 Alphaproteobacteria bacterium | reverse complement strand
CGCTTCGGCGGCCGCGCCGGACACCCCGGCCGGCAATAAATGCCCGTCGTCTTCACGGCGATGATGAAGAGCCCTTCGGCATCCGCATCGCGCGTCTCGAAAGCGCGATAGCGCGCCGCGTCGGAGGCGTAGATCTTTGTTCCGGTCATTTGCAACATCTGATGCGTCCTCATTGATGAACGCAAGATGGCGAATCCCGAGGCGCCTCACACCCCGCTTTCTGACGTCAAATCAGGGCCGATACGCTGTCGCGCGCATACCCGGCGCTCGCAAAGGCGCCGCGAGATTGGCAAAATCGCACAATATCTTACGCGTATCGCGTGGATCGATGATCTCCTCGATCCCGAACTTCTCAGCGGTGCGAAAAGGCGAGCGCACGCGGTTGAGTTTCTCGTCTATCTCCGCGCGCAACTTCACGGGATCTTCCGACGCTTCTAGATCGCGCCGGTAAGCCGCTTCGATTCCGCCTTCCAGCGGAAGCGAGCCCCAATCGCCCGACGGCCACGCATAACGAAACGGCAATCGCGTCGCGTTGCTCATCGCAGCGCCTGCCACCCCAAATGCTTTGCGGATCAAAATCGTGCACCACGGTCCCGTCGCCTGATAGATCGCGGTCATCGCACGTGCGCCATGCCGGATCGTCGCCGCTTGCTCTGACTCAAGTCCGATACGAAACCCCGGAATGTCGACGAGATGCACAACCGGCAGATGAAACATTTCCGCAAAGTCGACAAATCGCGTGACCTTGAGACTCGACTCTGCCGTCCACGCGCCGCCATAGACGAAGGGATCGCTTGCCAGCACCGCAACCGGCCAGCCGTCGAGCCGTGCCAAACCGGTGATCGAAGAACGCCCGTGGCCACGTCCGATCTCAAAGAACGAGCTCTTATCGAACACTGCATCGACAATCGTGCGCATCTTATAAACTTGCCGACGTGACTGCGGGACGATCTTGATCAAAGCTTCTTCACGCCGCGCAGGATCATCTTGTTGTGGCCCGCGCGGCGGCACGTCGAACACCGACGACGGCAAATAACTCAAGAACCGCCGCGCACGCGTAAAACCCTCAGCCTCGCTCTCGACCTCATCGTCGATCGCGCCGTTCTTCGTGTGGATCGAAGAGCCGCCGAGCTCTTCCTTCGTCAAGTCCTCGCCGATCTGCTTTACGACGGGCGGACCCGCGATGAACATCTGCGCCGTGCCTTTGACGATCATCGAGTAATGACTTGTAACGGCGCGCGCAGCGCCCAACCCCGCGACACTGCCCAGCGCAAGCGCAACAACCGGCACCGTCGCCAAGTTCGCGACAACATCATCCCACGCCGGATTCGCGGGCACGTAGGTGAAGCCCGTTTGCTCGTACGTTTTGACCGAGCCGCCTCCGCCCGATCCGTCGATCAAACGGATGATCGGTAGGCGCAACTCGCGCGCCATCTGTTCGGCGACTTCCTGCTTGCGCTTGCCAGAAAAATCGGCGGAGCCACCGCGTACGGTGAAATCGTCGCCCGCAACGACGACCGGCCGACCGTCGATCAACCCGCGCCCGAAGATAAAGGGCACTGGCGTGAACGAACGCATTGCGCCGTCCGGTCCGTACTCTGCAGAACCTGTGATCGAACCCACTTCATGAAACGAACCGGGATCGAGCAATTGCTCCACACGCTCTCGAACGGTCAACTTGCCGAGCGAGCGGTGCTTGGTCACCCGCTCTTCGCCGCCCATCTCTTGCGCGAGGCGTTGCCGCCGCCGCAGCTCTTCGACGTCCTTCTCCCAACTCATGCCGCGCGCTTCTTCTCGGGCGTGAACTGAACGCCGAGCTTTCGAATGGCATGCACAAAATTGTTCGGCGCAATATCGATCTCGCCCGTCCAATGCATGTCGGGAAAGCGTGTCAAAATCTGTCGGTAGACGGCTTCAAGCTGCATGTTCGCAACGCGTTGCCCCAGACACACATGCGGCCCGATGCCGAACGCCACATGATCCTTACCATTCGGCCGCGCCGCGTCGAAACGATCGGGATCGGCAAACAACTCAGGATCGCGGTTCGCCGCACCGTAGTACATGATCACCTTCTCGCCCTCGGCGACTTTCTGTCCGCGTATTTCGGTATCCTTCGTCGCCGTGCGGCGCATGTACATGACCGGCGAAACCATGCGGATCGCCTCATCCACCATCGTCGGCAGCAGCGAGAGGTTTGCCTGCACGCGTGCCTTCTCGGCCGCGAACTCGGTGAGCAGCTTCATCGTTCCCGAAATCGAATTGCGCGTCGTGTCGTTGCCGGCAAACACAATGAGCAGCCACGACCCGTCGAGAAATTCGTCCGGCATCAGGTCGCCTTGAACCTTCGCGTGCGCGAGCGCCGTCAGCAAATCTTCCTTCGGCGCCGCTCGCCGTTTCAACAGCACATCGCGCCCATACTCGAACATCTCTGCAACGTTCGACATGAAGTCGCCGAGGAAGTTCGGATCGACCGCTCCGAAGTTCTTTTCGGCCATGACGTAGCCCGCGATCTCAAGATAGTGCATCCACTTCACGAGCTTCGGCCGGTCACTCTCCGGTATCCCTAAAATCTCGGAGAGCGTGAACAACGGCAACTCCGCCGACAATTGCTCGACCAGATCGCAAGACCCCATCGGTGCGATCGTGTCCAGAAGCGTGGTTACCTTCGCTTCGACCTTGAGCTTCAAGTCGGCAACATACTTGGCCGTAAAAAACGGCAAGTGCTCCCGCCGCAACTCGAAGTGAATGGGCTGATCCATATTGATCATCTGATCGAGCGACGCCCGGTGCAGCACAGGATGGCGCTGCGCCGGATTGCCATACGCCATCAAGATACCGCCCTTCTGCGACGAGAAGACCTGCGGGTTCAGCGACACCGCCCGCACATCGTCGTACCGCGTAAGCGCCCAGAACCCGCCGCCAAGTTCCGGCGGCTCCTTGCACCAGCAAACAGGCGCATTCTCGCGCATCGTCTTGAACGCATCGAACGGCTGTCCGCTCGTAAACGCCGAGAAGTGTGCGAGATCGATCGGCGGATCGAACGCAAACGCGCGCCCGTGTTTTGGTTCCGGCGCGTAGGTCTCCAGAATTTGCTCAGCGAGTGGCTTCAACATGGCAAGTCTCCAATGACGACGAACTAAAGCACCTTACCCCATTGCCGTCACCGCCCTCCTCGCGGCAATCTGTGCGCCATGCGGATCGGCATTGCACTTGGCGGCGGCGGCGCGCGCGGATGGGCCCATATTGGCGTCCTGCGAACGCTGATGCGCGCGGGCTTCGAACCCACAGTCGTCGCGGGCACATCGATCGGCGCGATCGTGGGCGGTGCTTATGCGGCCGGCAAACTCGATGAACTCGAAAAATTCGCGCTCACGCTGGATCGCCGTGCGATTTGGAAGCTCGCAGACCTCAACCTCGGCAAAGGCGGCGGCCTCGTGCTGGGCCAAAAGCTCGCGCAGGCATTGATTGATGTTATTGGCGAGCATCAAATACCGAAACTGAAAAAGAAGTTCGCGGCCGTCGCAACAGAACTCCTGACCGGACACGAAGTCTGGCTCGAAGAGGGCGCGCTCAGCACCGCGATGAGCGCGTCGTACGCGCTACCGGGCATTATGGTGCCCGTCGATATCGACGATCGTCCGCTGATCGACGGCGGCATCGCAAACCCGGTCCCCGTCTCCGCCTGCCGCGCGATGGGCGCGCAATTCGT
>JANLXP010000543.1:0-2154 GCA_031365165.1 Alphaproteobacteria bacterium | reverse complement strand
CGCCGGCATCCTGCCGGCCCTTTCTGAATCTCCCCGTCAAAAAAGAGCCGGCAGGATGCCGGCGCTCCCAGGCTAAGTCGCGCGTGCCGGGGCGCGCAGAATCGTCGTGAGAACGAACACAGCCGCCAGTGTCACCACAATGGCGGCACCTGTCGGCAGGTCGAGGAGCGAGGAGGCGACGAGTCCGCCGGTGTAGCCCACGATGCCGGTGATGTAGCCGACGGTGAGGCGCTGCTTCTCGGGGAAGAGGCGAGCGGCGAGCGCTGGGATGATGAGGCTTGCGAACACCAGATAGATGCCGACGAGCTGCACCGACTGCGTCACCACGAGGGCGAAGAGTGTGTAAAAGCCAAGTTGCCCGAATTTGTCGCGGACCGTGAACCAGGCGGCGAGCGCGAGTGCGTAGAGGAACGCGACCGGGATCAACGCTTTGGGTGAGACCCAAAGGATTTGGCCGACGAGCAAGTCCTTCAGATGCTCGCCACCGTGTGGGTTGTTCGCGAGCAGCAGAAGTTCGACGCACGCAGTCACGACGAAGAGGACGCCGATCAGCGCCTCTTGCACTTCGGGCCATTTGCGTTCGGTCCACGTTAGCAGCAACGCGCCGGTGACGGCGGCGCCGACGGCAGCGGCTTGTACGCTCCACCCTTGCGGTTCGTAGCCGAGCGCGTCGGCCGCGGTGACGCCGAGGCCCGCGACCTGCGCGATCGCGAGGTCGATGAAGACGATGCCGCGCGCGAGCACGTGCTGACCGAGCGGCACATGCGTCGCGAGGACGAGGAGGCCCGCGAGGAACGCGGGCCAGAGGATCGATAGTTCGAGTGCGCCGAGGTTCATTTCTGCAGCCCAGCTTTCATGCGCTTGATCGTGTCGTCGTAGAGCCCGAACAGGTCCTTCGCTTCCGCCGTGCCGCCAACGGTGAACGGCAATAGCACCACGGGAATGTTCGCCCGTTCGCTCACGAAAGCCGCCGGCCGGTCGTCTTCATAGGCGGAGCGGATAACGAACTTGGCAGGCGTCGCTTGCAGCTTGCCCAACACCTCAGCGAGGTAGCCGCTGGAGGGCGGCACACCCGGTTTCGGCTCGAGTGTGGCGATGCGCTTCAAACCCAGCCACTGTTCCATGTAGATCCAGCTGGCGTGCGATACTGCGATTGGCGTGCCGCGCAGCGAGGCGGCCTCCGTGGTCCAGCGCACCAGTGCCGCGTTCCAGCGCTTGGCGAAGTCCGCGTAGTTCGCTTGGTAGGCCGCCGCGTTCGCCGCATCGAGTTGCGCGAAGCGGTCGGCGAGCGGCTTCGCCACGGTCAGTATGTTGCGCGGGTCGGTTTGAATGTGCGGGTTGCCTTGGCTGTGAATGTCGCCTTGCGCGCGGTCGAACCTGACCGGCACGTCAGCGAGACGAACGAAGCTCGCCGCTTCGAACAAGCCCTCGGCGCCTTGCTGCAGTTTCGCGTTCGCCGATTGCTGCGCGATCATCGGCATCCAGCCGATTTCAAGTTCGGCGCCGGTGCAGACCGCGATGTCCGCTGCGCGCGCTTTCGCGATGAGGCTTGGGCGCGCTTGGATTTGGTGCGGGTCTTGGGTGCCGGTTGTCGCCGTGTAGACGGAAACTTTGTCGCCGCCGATTTCCTTGGCGAGCGCGCCCCATTCGGGTTCGCAGGCGAAGACGGAAAGATCGGCGCGCGCGGGCGCCGCGAGGATCGCGGCCGAAGCAGCGATGACGAGTGCGTATTTGAACATGAGTTATCTCCTAAAACCTGTGCGCGCCGTGCGGGCCGATGGCCATCGTGTAGGCAGCACTGATCGTGTTGTTGGATGAAAGGTCGCTGTCGTCGTACGAGTACTGCAGACGCAGCCTGCCGAACTCGCTGGTGTCGTACTCAAGGAGCGCGCTGACGGTTTGCGGCGAGTGGCCGAAGTCGTCGAGCGTGCTGCCGGTGAGCGGACCGCTGACGCCGTCGCTTTCCAGCGTCGCGTAGCGCAGGCCGGCGCGCCATTGCGGCATGAATTGATAGACGCCTTGCGCGTACCAACCCCGGCGGTCGAGATCGATAGGCGTGCCGTTGAACGTGCCGTCTTCGCGGTTGAAGAAATATTCCGCGTTGACGATCAGATTGTTGACGACCGGATTTCCGTTCGGCGCCCATTTGTAGAC
>JANLXP010000521.1:0-2955 GCA_031365165.1 Alphaproteobacteria bacterium | reverse complement strand
CGCGGTCGAGTCCGGGTTTTGCATGATAACGCTTTCCGTCAACTCCAGCTTCAGCGACAGGCGCGCAGGCTTCTCCGCGCGCAGGGTTGCGACGACATCGTCGAAGAACTCCTGGCGGAACAATTGGCGCGCCGAAACGTTGACGCTGCAGAAGATCGGCTCCGCCATCGGGAAGTAAGTTTGCCAGCGCTTGAGCTCCGCCGTCGCGCGCTCAACCGCATAGCGGCCGAGCGGCACGATGAGGCCGGTTTCTTCAGCGACCGAAATGAACTCAACCGGCGACAGCAGTCCGCGCGACGGGTGGCGCCAGCGCATCAAAGCTTCGAAGCCTGCGATTGAGCCGTCCTGCAAGCGGATGATCGGTTGATAGTGCAACTCGATCTCTTGGCGGTTCAGCGCTGTGCGCAGGTCGGTGTCCATGATCAGCCGCTCGGCCGAACGCGGCTTCATCTGCGGCTGGTAGATTTCAAAGCCGCCGCGGCCTGCTCGCTTCGCGTGATACATGGCCACTTCCGCCTCGCGCAGCACGTCACCGGCATAGCGATGGCCAGGTTCGATCAGCGCGAGACCGATGGTCGCCGCGGGGTAGATCTCCCGGTCGTTGATGGCGACGGGCTGGCCGAGTGCGTCGCGGATGCGTTGAGCAACCTGCGCGCCGTCTTCGTCGCCGGGGGAGCCCAAGGCCAGCACCGCGAATTCGTCGCTGCCCATTCTGGCGACGGCGTCGTCGGGGCCGGCCGCGTGGTCAAGGCGGCGGGCGATTTGCGTCAAGAACCGGTCGCCCGCTTGGTGACCCATGCTGTCGGTGATGATGCGCAGACGATCGACGTCGACGGCCAGGACCGCGCCTTGGCGACGGGACTGACCGTTGCGCATTGCGGTTAGGATAATGTCGAGGCGCGCGAGGAATGCGTTGCGCAGCATCAGGCCGGTGACGGGATCGCCGGTTTCGTCGCTCTGACGCTGAGACTCTTGCGCCTTGCGACTGGTGACGTCGCTGACCACGCCGATGCAACGGATTGCTTTGCCCTGTGCGTTGGCCATGCAGCTCGCGCGCAGTTTGATCCAGCGGAAGCCGCCTTTCGCGTGGCGCATGCGCATCTCGAGCGTGAACGACGAGTTACCTTGGCGGCGATGCGCGTTGATCGAGTCTGCGTAGAGCTGCACGTCTTCTTGCGCAATGTAGCTTGCCCATTTGCGTTCGGATTGGCCGATGGCGCCCGCTTCCAATCCCAACAGAGCTTCGACTGAGGGCGACACGAACAACGTGTCGGTCTCGAAGTTCCAATCCCAGAGACCTTGATGCGCGGCGGCGAGGCCCAAGGCGTAGCGATATTCGACTTCGCGCGTTTTTCGCTGTTCCGCCGTGACCTGCTCAGCTTCGCGGTCTTCTTTGCCGTGGTCTTGCGGAATCGAGCCGGTGAAGGCGAGTGCGAGCATGCCTGCGGTCAACAGCGCGTCACTGACAAGCGGCAGATTCGCGAACTGCTGCGTCACTTCGGGCGGAACGACGCCCGGGGCCATGAACGCAATCAACCCCAAGACGATGCCCGGGATCAGCGTTTTCGCGCGAGGTAAGGTGAAGGCCAGGGAAAGGGCGAACACGGTCGCAGCCGCTGCACCAACCACCGAAAGCACTTGCAGAATGGGGAACGCGTAGGTCACGCCGAACGCGGTCGCGACGGCGAAGCCCATGATTGCGAATGCTGCGCCGTCGAAGAAGACGGCCGTGCTGCGACGGTTGTAGTCGTAACCCAAATATGTCGTGAGGAAGCGCAAGCCGGCGGCGATCATCACGGCGCCCGCGATCAGGACGAACTCCGGCGGGACCGTGATCACCGCGCCGGTCAGCAGAAGAGTGACGAGCGCACTTAGTGAGATCGCGGCCCACCCAGGCTGCCATGAGCTGTAGTAGAGCGCGAGGCTGCCGAGCCAGATCGCCATGATCGCGGCGGCGCCTGCCAAGATGCCGACGATCAGCGTTTCAGATTGCTTCTTCGCGGCCAGCACTTCGGCCTTCCACAAATTCCATGTGGCGCCCTCGACATCGCCTTTGGCGACGATCGTGATCTTGGTTATGGCGAGCGGGTTCAGATAGACGCTTGCGGCCTTGGCGCCGCCGACGTCGACGACACTTGCCTCACCGCCATCGATTGCGACGCCGGTGATGGCGCTGGTCGCGCCTTGGCCCAGAAAACGGAAGAGCCCAGCCGAACCTTTGTCCAACGTGATGATGCGATGGATGCGTTTGTTTGTCGGGTTCGCGAGTTCGATCGTGCGTTCGCTCGCGTCAGCGCCGCTCTTCGGCTGCAGCCAATGCGTGATGTCGCTGACGTCGCGATCGAGCGTGATCGGTGCGGCCGCAAAAACGCACGCCGGTGCCAGCGCGAGAAGCAGCATAACTGCCGCCCTCGCCAAGCGATGATACCGGCTCGCGCTTGCATGCATTCGGGGGCAACGCACTGGCTACAACGGGGGACTTGGCCAAAAGACTATCGTTATTGGCGCGCTAACCCGCAACTGGCGTTTCATATTAACGATTGATGCTCACAAACGTTAAGAGGCGGCCCGCGTGCGCGCAGCCTCTCGTTTTCGCCTGGGCGATGCGCGGACTATTGAACTTTGATCAGTTCAACTTGGAACACCAGCGTTTGATAGGGCGGGATTCCTGGGCGACCGGCGCCGTAGGCCAGGTCTTGCGGGATCACGAGTTCGGCCTTGCCGCCTTCACGCATCAACTGAAGGCCCTCGGTCCAGCCCGCGATAACGCCGTTCAGCGGGAAGCTGATCGGCTGACCGCGGCCATAGGAGGAGTCGAATTCCTTGCCGTTGATGAACGCGCCTTTGTAGTGAACCGTCACCGTGCTGGTGGGGCCCGGCTGTTTGCCGGTGCCTGCGGTGAGTTCGCGATATTGCAAACCGCTTTCGGAGACCTTGACCCCCGCCTTCTCCGCG
>JANLXP010000517.1:0-5981 GCA_031365165.1 Alphaproteobacteria bacterium | reverse complement strand
AGTCTTCGCTGGCGGCCTCGAAGGCCAGTACTACTGCAACGTTTGGACGCTGAGCGCCCAAGTTGGATACATGGACAGCGACACGAACATTTGGGGTCTTGTGAAGGACGCCGGCTTCGCGCATGCGGGTCTCGCGTACTACGCCAGCAACAAACTGAAGCTGTCCGGCGGCGTCGGCTATCTGGCCGGCCAGACCTCGCACTCGGCCAACCCGGACGACATCTCCGAATGGAATTGGGGCTTGGGCGTCGAGTACCTGTTCGGCAAGACGATCCCGGTATCGACGTACCTGGAATACAAGGGCCGTCACCTCGAGGAATTTAGCAACCCGACCTACGACCTCGATCGCCATGAAGTGCGCGTCGGCGTCCGCTTCTTATTCGGCGGCGGCGACGACCTGCAGAGAATGGATCGCGAAGGTCCGGGCTTCGAGTCGCCTGATCTCATCACGTGGGCGCCGCACGAATATCCGTGAGTTAGCCTGAACGCGAATAGGAACGGGCGGCGGGGGCAACCCGCCCGTTCCAACATCAAGAGAAACCAACGCCGAATAACTCGCTCCGGAATCGCCGGGGAAGTTCTCGGCCCACAAAGATTCAAGTCTGCAGGAGTCATACATGCGCATGAGGGGAATTTTGCTGGCGTCATCGGCGCTCGCGGTGCTTGCGGGCGTATCGCAAGCGCAAGCGGCAAGTGACATGTACGTTAGCGTCTTCGGCGGCGCGAACTTCCTTGCCGACGACTCACAGAGGCTCGATTTCGGCGGCGGTGACACCGAAGGATTCTCGTCGGACCCCGATACAGGGTTTGTCATCGGCGGCGCTATCGGGACCAAGCTCGACAGATGGGCCCAGGGCCTGCGCATCGAACTTGAGGCATCCTATCGTCGTAACGACGTCGGCGGCACATGGACCACGGACGGCATTGGCGGCGAGGCGGGGTTCATCGACGCCAACGCATCGACGTTCGCGATCATGGCCAACGTGATGTACGAAATTAACGCCGGCATGAAGGTGAGACCTTATGTGGGCGCAGGCGTCGGCTGGGCGCGCGTGCACTACGATGCGGCCTTCATCGAAACCATCAACAACGGCACGCCAACGCCAAGCAACGTCGAGAGTTCGACCACAGCCGAAAACTCGGGTTTTGCGTGGCAGCTCGCCGTTGGGTTCAACTACGAAGTGGCACCCGACGTCGATGTGGGCCTCGGCTACCGTTACTTTGTCGGACCGCGCATCGAGCCGTTCTTCGACTTCAACACGGACAGCTCGCACGACAACGAGAACCACGTCGTTCAAGTCAACCTGACTGTCGGCATCAACTAAGAATCGATCGCACTCGCTAGTGGTAATGCGAGTCTAAAACGGGCGGTAGGGGCATCCCGCCCGTTTCAATCCAAAGAGAACGAAGCCGAATGGCTCGCTCTAGAATCTCCCGGTGGAGTGTTCGGCCTGACGAAGACCCAAGTCTGCAGCTTGGAACACAACGAATTGTCAGGAGGCATGCATGCGAATGAAACGGATTTTGCTGGCGTCAAGTGCGCTGGCCATGCTCACCGGAGCGCAGCAAGCGCAAGCCGCGAGCGATCTCTACATCAGCGTCCTCGGTGGTGCGAATTTCGAGCAGGACCAATCAAGGGTTTTTAGTGAATCGTCCTTCTCGATCGACCCCGATACCGGGTTTGTCATCGGCGGTGTGATCGGTACGCGCTTGACGAATTGGGCTAAAGGCCTGCGCGTGGAACTCGAGGCGGCCTACCGCCGTAACGACATGAACGGCGCCTGGACGACCAGCACGGGTGACACCGGTGGTTACCTGGACGGAAACCTGTCGACGTTCTCGATCATGGCGAACGCGTGGTACGACATCGACATCGGCAACAAAATCGTCCCCTATATCGGTGGCGGCGTTGGTTGGGCGCGCACTCATGCTGATGTGGCGCGAGTCGAGACTTTCACGTTTAGCGATCCCACCACCGTTGATTTCATCAACTCCGTCGATCGGCAGAACAGCGGCTTCGCTTGGCAGCTCGGCCTTGGCTTCAACTACGAAGTCGCGCCGGACGTAAACGTTGGACTGGGCTATCGGTATTTTGTCGGCCCGAAGTTCGGCGATTCCTCCGGTGGTCTGGTGACGTTTGACAGCCGTAGCCATGTCGACAACGAGAACCATGCCGTTCAAGTCAACCTAACAGTTGGCATCAACTAATCCGACGACAGAATAGTCGAAGCAAGCGGGTCCCATTGGGGCCCGCTTGGCGTTTAGGCCGTCATCGGGGAGGCGCGCGCAGGCGCTCGGCGCGCAACGCTTTGACCTTCGACCAACATTCCGAACGCAAACGGCCGCCTCCACAACCCCTACGGTATCTTGGGGCCCGGCTCCCCTGGTGCGCCGACCACAGCCCCTGCTATAACCCGCCCCGCCGATGGGGTTGGGCGCTTTTGACGGGCGCCGTACCCGTCACTATCTGTCTCACCACCCCAACTTCTGAAGGAAGGAAAATCAGAATGAGCGAAATCGAACAAATCGCCGACGGCATGCGCAAAGCGATCGGCGACGGCAACTCGGGTCTGAACGCCACGTTGAAGTTCGACTTCGAGGGTAACGGCAACATCTACATCGACGGCAAATCGACCCCGAACACGGTGTCGACGGAAAACAAGCCCGCCGACTGCACGATCACCGTCTCGCTCGACACGTTCAAAAAGATGGTCTCGCGCGAACTCGACGGCACGACCGCCTTCATGCAGGGCAAGCTTAAGGTCGCCGGCGACATGGGCGTTGCCATGAAGCTCGGGCCGATCCTCGCCAAGGCCGCTGGCTAAGACTTCCGATGGCCCCCGAAGGGCCAGTTCCCGATTTGGTAACGGTGCCGGGCAATCCGGCACCGTCCGGCGGTGTCGTCGAATGGCTATCGCTGGCCGACGGCACCAGCCTGCGCACGGCGCGCTGGCTTCTGCCCGCGCATGAAGCGCATGGCACGGTCGTCCTGATCGGCGGCCGAACCGAATTCATCGAAAAATACTTTGAAGTCATCGGCGAGCTGCTGGCGCGCGGCTTGTCCGTGATCACATTCGATTGGCGCGGGCAGGGGCTTTCAACCCACGCGCTGCCGGAACGCACGAAGGGCCACGTTCGCGACTTCTCCGAATTCGATGGCGACCTTGCTGCCGTCATGAACCGCGTCGTTCAGATCCACGGTAAGAAGCCCTATATCGGCCTCGCCCACTCGATGGGTGGCAACGTTTTGCTGCGTTATTTGCACGACTTCCCGCACGAGTTCGATTGCGCAGTCCTGACCGCGCCGATGCTGGCCGTGAAGACTGCGCCCTATCCGCCGTGGTTCGCCCGCGCGATGGCCACCGCACGACCGCCGCCGGTCAACACGGCGCGTTCGTTTTCGGCGGCGCCAAGCAAGACCCGATGGCGGCGGTCTTCGAAACCAACGGCGTCACGACCGACCAACGCCGTTTCGACCGCCTAATGGCGTGCCTAAAGGCCGAACCCAGGCTCGCGCTCGGCGCACCCACATTCGGCTGGCTGGAAGCGGCCTACCGCTCGATGGAACTCGTCGCCAGCGAAGAGTTTGCGCACGGCATCGAAACGCCGGTTCTGCTCATCGGCGCAGCCCACGATCAACTGGTGCACCCGGGCGCCGACCTCACGCTTATCACCCGCATCAAACGCGGCATGTACGTGATGCTGAAGTCCGAGCACGAAATCATGATGGAGCGCGACGATATCCGCGCAGCCTTCTGGGCCTGTTTCGATCCGTTCGTGAAGGGCCAGACGCTCGTTGTTCAGCGCGCGACTGCCGCCAGCGCCTCGCAAACCGCTGCGTGAAGCGAAGGGTCGCCGCAGGCGACGACCTGGCCGCCCTCCATCGCAGGCTTGCCGTCCCAGGTCGTTACGATCCCGCCCGCATTCTCGATGATCGGGATCAAAGCCTGAATGTCCCAGGGCTTCAGCGTCGCTTCGACGATCACGTCGACGAAACCCATCGCCAGCAATCCGTACGCATAACAATCGCCGCCAAACCGCGTCAGCCGCGTGCGAGCCGACAGCGCCCAAAACGCCTTTTGCTCGGCCTCATCGAAGTATCCGACTGGTGAAGTCGTTGTCAGCACGGCGTCTTTCAACGAAGCGCAGCGCCGTGTCTGAAGACGGCGGTTCGCGCCATGCCCATCGCGATACGTCGTCACCCCGTTCGCGCCCACCCATCGCTCGCGCGTGTAGGGCTGGTCGAGCACGCCGACGATCGGCCGCGCTCCATCGTTCAGCGCAATCAGCGTTCCCCATTGCGCCATGCCGCATACGAACGCACGCGTCCCGTCGATCGGATCGATCACCCAGGTGAGCGGCGACGATCCGGCGTGCGTGCCATGCTCTTCGCCCACGATGCCGTGTTCGGGATAGCGCTGCCGGATCGCGGCGCGAATGACGGTTTCCGCTTGCCGGTCGGCTTCGGTAACGGGATCGAACCCGCCGCCGCTCAGCTTGTTGTCGACGGCGATCCCCGCGCGAAAGTACGGCAGGATGGTCTTGCCGGAGAGTTCGGCAAGCTCATCCGCGAACGTCGCGAATTCGGAAATCTGTTCGGCACCAAGGCTTGCGGTCATGCGCGACATGTCGCGGACCGCAACGCCTCGTGTCAATCCGATGCTAGCTTTGAGCGCGCGGACTATGACTGTCCGCGGCACCGCTGAGCGCCTTGGCAAGTTCGAGCAACCGGCGACGCGGTCCCTCGTCTAAGCCGTAGTAGGCGCGCACCAGATCCATCGTCTCTTTGTTTTGCAGCAAGCCGTCGTCGGCCGCTGTTGCCGCGTCTTTGTCGCCGGCCAGTCCTTCAAAGAAGAACGACACCGGCATGTCCAACGCGCGCGCCAAATCCCAGAGTCTCGACGCCGAAATGCGGTTTGCACCGCTCTCGTACTTCTGAATCTGTTGGAAGCGAATACCAACTGCTAGCGCCAACTGTTGTTGAGTCATCCCCAGAAGCCAGCGGCGATGGCGCACGCGCTGGCCAATATGCAAATCGACAGGGTTCTTCACGAGCCTTCCCCCAAATGCTTCGCGACGACCAGGTTGTGCCGGTCCCGAACTACATCCAACTTTAAGTCTAAACGCGTCGCGTGCAACTGAAAGTTGGCATCAAATGTCCCCACCACCGTGCCTCGATAGTTGAAGGAAAGCAATCGGTTACCCCATGAAGTGGAGGTAAACGCTTCGCCAAAATTGACAGGGGAATGTGCAAAGCGCACACAGTGTTGCAGAAATGGGACCGTTACGTCTCGGATGCGCTCGCCTTCGCATACTTTTTGCGATCGTTCGGATCGAGCCAACGCTTGCGCAAGCGGATCGACTTTGGCGTCACCTCGACGAGTTCGTCGTCGCCGATATAGGCGATCGCCTGCTCCAGCGTGAGGATCTTGGGCGGCGTTAACCGAACCGCTTCGTCCTTGCCGGATGCACGGAAGTTGGTGAGCTGCTTGGCTTTCAGCGCGTTCACGTCCAGGTCGTTCTCCCGGCTGTGCTCGCCGATGATCATCCCCTGATAGACCTTGGTCCCGGACTCGATGAACATGAAGCCGCGCTCTTCCAGATACCAAAGCGCGTAGGTCTGGGCCTCGCCGTCGCGGTCGGCGACCAGAACACCGACGCGGCGCCCTTCAATCGCGCCGCGATGCGGGCCGAATTTGTGGAACACGCGGTTCATGATCCCGGTGCCGCGCGTGTCGGTCAGGAATTGGCCGTGATAGCCGATCAGGCCGCGCGCCGGCGCATTGAACGTCAGGCGCGTCTTGCCGCCGCCAGACGGCCGCATGTCCGTCATCTCGCCTTTGCGGCTGCTCATCGCCTCGATCACGACGCCGGAATAAGCATCGTCCACGTCGATGATGACTTCCTCGATCGGCTCGAGCTTTTCGCCCTTTTCGCCCTCGCGGAACAACACGCGCGGCCGCGAAATCGAAAGCTCGAAA
>JANLXP010000474.1:0-3130 GCA_031365165.1 Alphaproteobacteria bacterium | reverse complement strand
GAGCTTCTGCGCGGTCGAAAAACCCTTCATGCCCTTTTCGACGATGAAGGCGGTAATGCCGCGCGGCCCCGCTTCAGGATCGGTCTTCGCGTAAACGACCACGACGTCTGCACCCGGCCCGTTCGTGATCCACATCTTCGTGCCGTTGAGCACGTAACGCTCGCCCTTTTTGTCCGCGCGCAGGCGCATGCCCACGACGTCCGAACCGGCGCCCGGCTCCGACATGGCGAGCGCGCCCAAATGCTGGCCCGACACGAGTTTCGGCAGATAGTGCGCCTTCTGCGCGTGATCGCCGTTTCGCTTGATCTGGTTCACGCACAGGTTCGAATGTGCCCCGTACGACAGGCCAACCGCCGCCGAACCGCGGCTGATCTCTTCGACCGCGACGACATGTTCGAGATAGCCGAGCCCCGACCCGCCGTATTCTTCCTCAACCGTGATGCCGAGCAGTCCAAGCTCGCCGAGCTTCGGCCACAAATCGCGCGGAAACGCATTCGTACGGTCGATCTCGCTCGCACGCGGCGCGACCTCCGCCGCCGTAAAACGCGCGACCGTGTCGCGCAACGCGTCAGCGGTCTCGCCCAGATCGAAATTCAGTCCACGGAACGAATTTGGAATCATCGAAGCAAAAGCCAAGTTGCGAGCCCTAGGAACGACAAGAAGCCGACCACGTCGGTCACCGTCGTCACGAACACTGGCGACGAGACCGCGGGATCGATGTCCCACCGCTGAAAGGCGACCGGCACCAAAATACCCGCTGCCGCCGCCGCCACCATATTAATCGTCATCGCCGCCGCGATCACGCCGGCAAGCGCCAAATCGCCGAACCAAACCCACGTTATCCCCGCCGCAAGTGCAGCAAATGCCACGCCGTTCATCGCGCCGATCAGCATCTCGCGGTTGATGACGCGCCACATGTTCGCCTGATTGAGCTCTTTTGTTGCAAGTGCGCGCACGACGATGGTGAGCGTCTGCGTCCCCGCGTTGCCGCCCATCGAGGCCACGATCGGCATCAAAATGGCGAGCGCCACGACCTTCTGAAGCGATGCCTCGAAGAACCCGATCACGATCGAGGCCATGATCGCGGTCATCAGGTTTACGAACAGCCACGAAAAGCGCAGCCACGTGATCTTGCGGATCGGCGCGGAGAAGCTCTCGTCCTCCTGCACGCCGCCCAGTGCCAGCACCTGGCTCTCGTGCATTTCTTTCAGGATTTCGACGACCGAGCCCGCGCTCAAAAGCCCGACCAGCCGCCCGGTATCGTCCGTCACCGGCGCCGACGTCAGATGATAATGCTCGAACAGGTACGCGAACGACGACTGATCCGTCGTTGCCGCAATGACCTTCATCTCGTCGGTGGCGATATCGGCCAGCCGCGCCGATCGCGGCGAGCGCAGCAATCGCGAAAGCGGCACGACGCCCAACGGCTTCAAGTCCGCATCGACGAGGTAGATTTCCTGATAGTCCTCCGGCGTCTCCGGCGCAGCCAGCCGCGTCAGCGCTTCGGCGACCGTGAGGAGCGGCGACAACGCCACAAACTCGCGGTGCATCAACCGCCCGGCTGAACCCTCTTCGAACAGCAGCGCGTCGACGACCTGCGCCCGGTCCTCGATCGGCACCTGCGCGAGTACTTCGCGCTTCTCGGCGTCCTCCAGGTCCTCGATGACGTAAGCCGCGTCCTCGACGTCCAGTTCCTTGACCGCCTCGGCGACCGTCTTCGTGCCGAGCGCGCGCACCAACTCCGTGCGCAGGTCCTCGTCGAGTTCGGAAAGGATCTCAGGGTCGAAATCGGTGCCGAGCTGCGTCACCATCGCGCGCCGGCTGGCCGCAGGCATCGCGCTGAGCAGCGACGCCACGTCGGCGGGATGCAACGGCCAGATCAGTTCCTTGATCGCGGCGGCATTACCCGCAGCCGTCGCGTCCATTACGGCGCGCAGGAACTCCGGCGTCGACACCACCGACTCGGCCGGCACAGTCCGGACTTCGCTGGTGGTTTCGGACATGGCCGCGTTTTCAGCTGTTAGGGCTTCTCCTGCAAGCGGGGGAAGCTGGCGCGCCGCGCGATACGCGGCGCGATTGATGAAGGACTTGAATGCGTTGGTGCGGTCAAGAAGACTCGAACTTCCACGGGTCGCCCCGCTACCACCTCAAGGTAGTGCGTCTACCAATTCCGCCATGACCGCGCCGGTAGGGGCGGCGATGTAACAGATGGGGGCGGCGTTGTGAAGGGAGCGTCACGGCGCGAGGAAGCATCACAGCGGCCACCACGCGATCACCGCTTCATCGCTGTGGACGGGTCGCGCAAGTACCGTCCGAGGGGAGGCCGAACTGGTCGCAAGGCGCACCGGATGCGCGAAGCGGGCAGGGCTCGAAACCGCACATTTCAGCCATCCGAAGGACAGACTTGCAAACAAGTCGCAAGAGCATTACATCCCGTGGGCGAACAGGAATTGGCTGGCCACCCATGTACGTCTGCAACTGCAACGCCCTGACCGAGAAACAAATCCGCGAGGCGATCGCCAAACGTCCGCGCGACGCGGACGCGGTCTATCGCTACTATGATTGCCAGCCGCAATGCGGGCGTTGTGTGTGCGAAGTTCGCGAGATGCTGGAACAAGCGCGCGAAGCCAGAGCCGCCTAATACGCCCGCCCCAACTGCAAAGGGACATCATGAAGGGCGCGAAGGACGTGATCGCGGAACTGAACCGCACGCTCACGAACGAACTGACCGCGATCAACCAATATTTCCTGCACGCCCGCATGTACGAAAGCTGGGGCTTCAACAAGCTCGGCAAAAAGACGTACGAAGAATCGATCGAAGAGATGAAGCACGCCGACAAGCTCATTAAGCGCGTGCTGTTGCTCGAAGGCCTGCCGAACCTATCCGACATGCACAAGCTGCAGATCGGCGAAACGGTGCCGGAGTGCCTGGAAGGCGACCTCAGCGTCGAACGCCGCGGCCGCGAGGGCATGATCAAGGCGATCGAACTCTGCGAAGGCAAGAAGGACTACGTGACGCGCGACCTGCTGCGCGAGATCCTCAAAGATACAGAAGACCACATCGACTACCTCGAAACCCAGCTCCAGCTGATCGAACAGATGGGTCTGCAAAACTTCCTGCAATCTCAAG
>JANLXP010000463.1:0-3829 GCA_031365165.1 Alphaproteobacteria bacterium | reverse complement strand
CCGGCAAGACGACGACCGTCACTCACATCGTGCGCGGCCTGGCGCTCGCGGGTATCCAAGTAGCTGCGGCGAAGGTGACCGGAACCGGCGCCGCAACCGACTATTGGGAATTCGTCGACGCAGGCGCGCATGAGGTGCTCGACTTCGTGGACGCGGGCCACGCGTCGACGGCGGGTCTGAGCCTTCCCGAACTCGAGAACGTATTCTTGTCGATACTCGGCAACTTGACGGTGGGTGAACCGGAAGCGATCGTTATCGAAATCGCCGATGGCTTGATGCAAAAGGAAACAAGCGCTCTTTTGACCAGTCGCGTGTTCCGCCAGTACGTCACCTCGATCGTGTTCGCGGCGGGCGACTCTATGGGTGCCGGCGCCGGTGTGGAATGGCTTTGTCAGCGCGGATTGCCGATCGTGGCGGTGTCCGGCCTAGTCACCGCATCGGCGCTCGGCCGCCAATCGACGCGACTGGCGACCGGCATGCCGGTGCTAAGCCGGCACGACTTGCTCGAAGGCGACGCGTTCATCCGGTTGGTGCCGACGGCCGCGCCGGCCCCGCATCACAACAACGGTGTTATGTATGCATCTCGTACGACGCTTCCTCAGCGCTAATAGGGCGGGCGTCGGGCTTCTAGCGGCGAACGGTCTAGGCCAGGCGGCCGGCAACGTCGCGCTGGCCATCATTGTTCGCGACGTTTTCGATGCGGCTGCGGCCAGCGCCGAACCCCCGCCCAATCTGTTGGCATGGGCTGCGGCGCTTCTCGCCATCGTTCTGTTGCGCACGTTTCTGGTTTATGACGAGACGTCGCGCAGCGAACGCTTGGGACAGGCGTTTGCGCACGAATTGCGTTTCACCGTGTTCGAACATTTGGGCGAGACATATCAACCGGTGCTGCGTACGCGCTCCAAGGGCGCGCTGACGCTGCGTCTTTCGAATGACGTCACGCCGCTGCGCCAATGGGTGACGCAGGGGATCGCGCGCTTGCTGGTTGCGGGCATGGCGATTGCCGGCACACTCTTTGCGATGGCACTGATCGATTGGCGCTTGTCGATCGTGGTCTTCCTTGCGATTGCGGGCGGCGCTGCGTTTTCTGCTTTGGCGAGCAACGGTTTCGGTCGCGCGGTCGGTACTGCACGGCGTGACCGCGGGAGGATGGCCAACGACATGGCAGAGCGTTTGGCGGCGAGCATGACGATCGCAGCCTTCGGGCAATCGCGGCGCGAGGCGCGTCGAATCCGGCGGCACAGCGAAACCGTCATGCGCTCCATGGTGGCGCGCGCGAAATATGCGGGGCTCTTGCGCAGCATCGCGGAAGCGGCAGTCGGCGTCGCTACCGGCGGTGCGCTGCTGGCCGGAGCTTGGCTTGTCGAGTTCGGCGGCATGTCGGTCGGCTCGCTCGCAGCCGCCGTTGGTGTGATCGGCCTCTTGTCGATGCCCGCGCGGCATTTGGAGCGAGTTTTCGAATATTACCTTGCCGCGTGCGTCGCGCACGCGAAAGTGGAAGCGTTGCTCGCGCTGCCCCGCGCCGGTTCCGACGTGCCGAGCGCGAAGCCGAAGAGCGCGACCATTTCCATCCGCCGGGCACGCCTTGCACCAAATGCAGAACGTCTAACCGCGCGCATCGGACACGGTAAGAAGGTCGCGTTGAGCGGGCCGTTTGCGGGCGCCGTGCTAACCGCGATCGCGGGACTTTCGGAGCCGGAAGCGGGCCGCGTGCGGATCGGCCGCGTCGCGGCGACGACGATCCAGCCGCGGCGGCGCAGTCGTCTCGTCACGGTGCTGAGCGCGGACGTTCCGCTGCTACGCGGATCCATCCGGCGCAACGTCGCTTACGCGCATCCGCGCGCGAGCGACGAGGAGGTTCTGCGGGCGCTGGAACGTGCGGGCATTGCCGACGAAGTTCAAAACTTACCCGCCGGGTTGGACGCGCGCGTTGCTGAAGCCGGCATCAATCTTTCGCCGTCGCTGAGGCTGCGCGTCGCCCTCGCGCGCGCCCTGATGGGAGAGCCGCCGATTATCCTCATCGACCAGATGAGCCTCGGCGGCGACGCCGCGTTCAAGGAAATGTTGCGCTCTCTGCTGCAACAATATCCAGGCACGATCGTCATCGCGACGGACGATCCAGAGTTGACGCAGGCGACGAGTATGACCCTGTTGACGGCGCGCGCCGGCGCGCAGCCGTCGGCCGAGATCATTCCGTTTCGGGCGTCGTGATGCCGTCGAGCCTTCCGATCACAAACGAACGTCGGGCGACGATGTTCAGCGACCGTCTGGAGGGACCACCGGACACCGACTTTTTGGTGCGCCTCCCGACCGCACCGCGCACGCCCGCGCCGATCCTCGTTTCGATGCATGGCCTTGCGCGCAATCCGCTGCAGAATCTTGTCTACTTGACCGACGCCGCCGACCGCTTGGGCGCGATCCTCGTCGCGCCGTTCTTCTCGAAGGAGCGGCATCGCGGATTTCAATGGCTTGAGACGTGGAAGGGCGGCGGGCGCGCCGACCTAGTTCTGAATAGTTTTGTTGCCAAAGTAGCTTCCACGTATGGCGGCGATGCGGACCGGCTGATCCTGTTTGGGTTTTCGGGCGGCGGACAATTTTGTCATCGGTTTGCAATGTTGCACCCGTCCCATGTCGCTTGCGTGGTTACCGTCGCAGCAGGCTGGTATACGTTTCCGGATGACGCCGCCTTTCCGTTAGGGACGAGTCCTGATAGCAGCGGCCGCATACGTCCCGATCTGAATAGTTTCCTAAAGGTCCCGACACTCGTCGCCGTTGGGTCGCGCGATACGGAGCGCAACGAGACGTTGAACCGGCGCCCCGAGATCGACGAACTACAAGGCCCGAACCGCGTCGTCCGCGCTCAACGTTGGGTCGCAGCAGTAAACGCTGCCGCTGCCACCAGGGGAATTTCACCCCTTCCCGCGCGAATTCACCTTCTTAAGGGCGCCGGCCACGCCCTTAAGGAATGCATAACGAAACGTAAACTCGACGATGTTCTTGTGGAGTTTGCAACACAGTGCTTAGACAATAGGAATTCTTCTATCAATAGCGTGGGCTAGGCGGAGCCGATTGCCGGTATGATGCGCCAGCCAACTCACTCGGGAACTGTTACATGAAGACCAAGTTTTTGTTGTCCACGAGCGCGGTCGTTTTGGCCATAATGCCGATCGGCGGTGCCGGCGCGGATGCGATGAAGTTCACGGGCAAGGGGCTGGTGCTCGTCTCCGATGGCGATTTCGAGGTCGTCCTCGGCGGGCGCGTCCATCTCGACGCGGTTTCGTTCGACGATGATGTCACCGTATTTCAGGACGAAGTGGATTGGCGCCGTCTGCGTCCTTCGCTGTCGCTGAAGCTCGGCAAAGACCTCGCGGCGAAGGTCGAGTACGAGTTCCGTCCCGGGCACAACGGTTGGCGCAACCTTTGGGTCGCGTACGACGGCATCGACAATATGAAGATCACGCTGGGCAACCAGTCGACTCCGTTCGGGCTCGAGAACTCGACCAGCTCAAACGACACCGTGTTCATGGAACGCTCGCTCGCTTACGCGTTCGATAACCAGTTCCTGCTCGGCGGCACGATTGACTACTACGGTAAAGGTTGGACCGCGTCTGCCGGCGTCTACAAGGAAGGCATCGAGGCGGACGAGGGTCTTCGCAACAAGGGCACTTCATTCGTCGGCCGACTGACGGCGACGCCGGTCAACGATGACGACATTACGCTGCATCTAGGTGCGAATGTCGCGTACTTCGACGCGGACAGCAACGGGATGTCGTTCTCGTCGCGTCCAGAAGTCGGCATCACCGAAGTCAGCTTGGTGCGGACCGGCGGG
>JANLXP010000432.1:0-2090 GCA_031365165.1 Alphaproteobacteria bacterium | reverse complement strand
AGCGAGGTGCCTTGTGCCCCCACGACCCAGACTTGTTCCAGCGCACGGCCATTGTCGATCAAGGTCACGCGGATGCGCCGGCCAAGGAGGTCGCGGACCTTTTCCGTGCTGCCCAATTTCAGCATCAAGATCTTCGTCCTGACGTCGCCCGTCCGTCGCGCTCTGACTTCCGCCGCGCGGATCAGATTGGGGCCTTCAACGAGAACGAGGCTCGAGCCTTTGGTTTGCAGGCCGCGCACCCGGATCGAGAGGAAGACCTGAGCGCCATCGAGAACGGTCTCGACGCCGCCGATCTGCATCCCAGTTTCAACGGGATCGTTGGAGGGCTTACGGCCGATATACGAGGCGATCAGCCGGGCGTTCGCCTCATTGATCTTGGGCGAACCTGCCGTCGGCGGCAGGACCACCTCGTGCTCCGCGGTCCGTGGAATGCACACGTTGCGGCAGCTGCCGAAGATGATCTTCAAATGCAGCCTAACGGGCTTTGACGGGTCGGCCGCGCGAAACTCAACCGGGAAGACGACTTCGTTTTTATAGAGGTTCAGTGCTTCGCCGTAAGCCACTGAGCGCAAAGGCACCGGCCAGATCATCTCAGGCTCGTCAGCTAGGTTCTCAGACCCGGACCAGTCGAACATCGGCGGCATGCCGGAGGTGCCTGGCGCGCGCCAATAGGTCCACCAACCCGCATCGAGTTTGATTTGGACGCCGGCGCGCTGAGTACCGGTGCCGGCAAACTGAGCCGATTCCAGAATCAATCGGCTTTTCGCCGGTGCCGACCCGGTCCACGGGCTCACCTCGCCTGCGATGGCCGAAGCCATCCACAGGAACGAAAGCACAACTACTAGTTTGACCGCGACGTTCATGCTCGACGATTTTATCGGAAGATGCTGGCGGAACTACATGTGTTCATGCCAGTTCGGGGGTAAATCTTCTGTGACCCCCTCTGCCGTTTGCGCCAGCGGTTGCGCGCACGGCATGACTTCCCGTCCTTAACGAAACGGTTTAGAATAATTCCATGGGATTGTTCGGCAACAAGAGAAAAGAACAGAAGCCGACCGGCGGCTACCTGGAGGGCCAGGTACTTATCGCCATGCCGAATATGCCGGACCCTAAATTCGAGCAGGCCGTCGTATTTTTGTGCGCGCACTCAAAGCAGGGTGCGATGGGCCTCGTGCTCAACAAGGTCGTCAGCAACATTACGTTCGTCGATCTCTTGAAGCAGTTGCGGATCCGTCCGGGAAAGACCGTTTCGGGCCGTCCGATCCTCTTCGGCGGGCCGGTGGAAACCGGCCGCGGGTTCGTCTTGCACACGCCGGACTACTCCGCTGGCGATGCGACGGTGAAAGTTGGGCAGAACGTCGGCCTGAATGTCGGCCTTACCGCGACTGTCGATGTGCTGAAGGCGATCGCCGACGGACATGGTCCGAAGGACGCCATGCTGGCGCTTGGTTATGCCGGTTGGCAGGGCGGACAGCTTGAGCGCGAAATTCAAAAGAACGGTTGGCTGACCTGCCCGGCGGACGAGTACTTGCTGTTCGGGCCGGAGCTGCGCGGGAAGTGGGAATACGCCATCCGCAAGCTCGGCTTCAATCCGTCACAGCTTTCGCGGGACACGGGACGCGCCTGAGACCTGTACCGGCTGGGCTGCCTGACCCCGCGATCTCAACGCTATAAAATTGTAAGCTGCCGTCGCATCCATGGGTGCGCCGAACAGATAGCCTTGCGCGAACTCGCAGTTCAGCGATTTCAGTTTCGTGGATTCGCTTTGCGTCTCGACCCCTTCGGCAACGACCGCCATGTCTAGATCGTGCGCGAGGCGGATGATCGCGCGCAGGATGACCGGCGTCTCTTCGTTGCTCGCCATATCGGTGATGAAACTGCGGTCGATTTTCACCGTGTCGAACGGGAAGCGCTGCAAATAGGAGAGCGAAGAGAAACCCGTGCCGAAGTCGTCGAGTGCGAGGCCGGCGCCCGCTTCCTTCAGGCGCGTCAACGCGCGCGCCGTCGAGTCCGGGTTTTGCATGATGACGCTTTCCGTCAGCTCCAGCTTCAGCGATAGGCGCGCAGGCTTCTCAGCCCGCAGCGTTGCG
>JANLXP010000325.1:0-2497 GCA_031365165.1 Alphaproteobacteria bacterium | reverse complement strand
GCCGTTGATACTGGCGCCGATCGGCTTTGCCGGCATGATGGCGCGCCGGGCCGAGGCGCAGGCGGCGCGCGCTGCGGAGAAGGCCGGCGTACCCTACACGCTGTCGACGGTCGGAATTTGTCCGATCGAGGAAGTGCGGCGGGCGACGTCGAAACCGTTCTGGTTTCAACTCTACATGATGCGCGATCGCGGTGTGGTGAAAGAGATTCTCGCACGGGCGCAAGCCGCAAACTGTGGGGCCTTGGTATTCACCGTCGATTTGCCGGTGCTCGGCACGCGCTACCGTGACATCCGCAACGGTATGGGTGTGCAACTTCCGTTGTTGTCGAAGCTGCGGATGGCGGCAAATTTCGCGTCGCGACCGGGTTGGATCTACGACGTCGGCATCAAGGGCCGGCCGCTGACATTCGGCAACCTCCAGGGCGTCGTGAAGGATGCCAAATCGCTTGGTGCGTTGCTTGCGTGGACGACAACGGCGCTCGACCCCAGCGTCACGTGGAAGGACCTTGAATGGGTGCGCGGCCTTTGGAAGGGGCCGCTGATCCTGAAGGGTGTGCTCGATCCTGACGACGCAAAGGAAGCGGTGGCGACGGGGGCCGATGGAGTGATCGTGTCGAACCATGGCGGGCGGCAGCTTGATGCCGCGCGATCGTCGATTTCGGTGTTGCCGAAGATCGTCGACACCGTGGGCACGAAGACGACGGTGCTGATGGACGGCGGCATTCGCTCGGGCCAAGACGTGACGCGGGCGCTGGCGCTTGGCGCGAAGGCCTGCATGATTGGGCGCGCGTGGGTCTATGGCGTCGCGGCGAAGGGCGAAAAAGGCGTGACCGCCGTGCTTGAGACGATGAAGCGCGAACTGCGAACGAGCATGGCGCTTATCGGCAAGGCTAAGATTGCCGATATCGATGCGTCGGTCGTTCAGCCCTAGGCGATTGGCTTTGTGGCTGCGAAATCACGGCGCATTTCGGCGAATGCCATCAGCTTGTCTTCGACCCGGCGGTTGATCGTGTCTTTCGGGTAGCGGCCATCGGGGCTGCGTTCGCCGGCGGCTACCCCGGTTAGAAGCGCGATACCTTCGTCGATCGTCGCGACCGAGAAGACGTGGAATTTGCCCGCCGCCGCCGCTTCAACGATGGCGCGGTCGAGCATCAGGTGCTGTTCGTTTGCCTTCGGGATCATCACGCCGTGCGTGCCGTCGAGGCCGCGTGCTTTGCAGAGCGCGAAGAAGCCTTTGATCTTGTCGTTGACGCCGCCGATCGCTTGGATCTCACCGCGCTGATTCACGGAGCCGGTGACGGCAATGCCCTGTCGGATCGGAACTTCTGAGAGCGCAGATAGAATTGCGTAGAGCTCGGTCGACGACGCGCTGTCGCCGTCCACGCCGCCGTAGGATTGCTCAAAAACGAGGCTCGCGTGTAGCGACGGTGGGCGCTCGAGGGCGTAGCGGGTCGAGAGATACGAACTCAGAATCAACACGCCCTTCGAGTGCAACGGCCCGCCGAGGGCGACTTCGCGCTCAATGTCGATCACATGGCCGGTGCCGACGCGGACGCGGGCGGTGATGCGGGTCGGCTTGCCGAAGGCGTAACCACCCAAGGACATCACCGAGAGGCCGTTGATTTGGCCGACTTTGGACCCGGCCGTGTCGACGAGCATGATCTCGCGCTCAATCATCTCTTGGCCGCGTAGGGCGACGCGGTCGTGGCGGCGTTCCCAAGCGGCGCTGGCGCGATCCACGTCGCCTGCGTCGATAATCTTGTGACCGGCTTCGGCGGCCCAGAAGTCCGCCTCGCGCAAGTGATCGGCTAGGTTGCCGATGCGGAGCGACAGTTTGCGCGCGTCTTCCGCCTCGCGCGCGAGTTCTTCGATCACGAGTGCGACAGCCCCTGGTGCCAGCGGTCGCAAGCCTTCGTGCTTGGCGATCGAGCCGATCAGGCCCGCGTAGTCGTTGGCCGTCGCGTCGGTCCAATCGACCGTATCTTCAAAGTCGACGGCGACCTTGAAGAGTTCGGCAAAATCGGGGTCGCCTTCGAACAGCCCGTAGTAGAGCTGGCGATCACCGAACAGGATTACCTTCGTCGAGAGCGGGATCGGATCGGGCTTCAAGCCCTGCATCGACATGATCGACATGCGGTCGGTGGGCGATTCGATCGTGATCGTCCGCGCGCGCAAACAGCGTTTCAGCATCTCCCACGCGTAGGGTTCAAGCAGAAGGCGGCGCGCGTCGATCAGAAGATAGCCGCCGTTCGCGAGATGCAAGCTACCGGGGCGGATGAGCGTGAAGTCGGTGAACAGCGCGCCCATCTGCGCCTGCTGCTCGATGCGGCCGATTAGGTTGCCTAGCGACGGGTTGTCCTCGACGATGACGGGGGCGCAGGTTTTCGTGCCATCGCCGACGAACAGGTTCACGCGGAAGCGGCGGAAGCGTGGATCGTTTTCGCTGATCGTTTCGGTGGGCGCAGACGAGCCGTCGTCTTGCTTCGCGGGGCCGGCG
>JANLXP010000305.1:0-2528 GCA_031365165.1 Alphaproteobacteria bacterium | reverse complement strand
GGTTGCCGGAATCCGACCCGCCGTCGCGCAAGGCGCTCGTCAACGCGATGCTGCAGCTGTCGATTGCGGACGCGGCGAAGCTGGAGCCGACGGACGAGGAGCTACGCAAGTTCTATGCGGAGCGGCCGAAGCTGATCGCGCCGCAGCCGCTCATCACCGTGCGTGCCGTTTCGTTCGATAACGGAGACACGCAGCGGATCGCGAGCTTCAAAGCGGCACTCGATGCCGGCAAGCCGTTCACAGCAAACGCTGCGGGTGGCGAGGCCGTGTTGCTGCCCTCGGGGCCGATCATTCCGGCGAAGGTGGCGGAGTATGCGGGGGCTTCCATTCGTGACGCGGCTTTGGGGCTGACGCCGGGGAAGACGTCGGGGCCGATCGAAATTGGGCGGCGCATCGTGTTTGTGCATCTGATCGATCGCGTTGACGCGCCGCCGCTGCCGCTTGAAGAGGTGAAGGCCGTCGTCGCCGACGAGTGGCGCAAGCGCGCGACCGAGAAGGCGTTCGAGGATTATCTGAAAGGGCTGCGTGCAACGGCGCGCATCACATATGCGGATTCCGTGAAGTAGATGCGCGTTCTCTTCGCGCTTCTGTTCTTGCTTGTCGTGGTGCCGGCTCACGCGCATACGCGCAGCCAAAGCTTTTCGACGTGGACTGTCAGTGACGATACCGTCACCGGCGTTTATCAGGTCGACGCCTACCGGGCGACGCAGCTCGACGAGAAGCCGCAGGATTTGTCGACGCTTTTGAAGCGCGAACTCGAGGGCACCGTCACGCTCCGCCAAGGCGGCGCAGCCTGCACGCGGACGGGGCTGCAGTCGGTGCGCGCGCCGCGGGGCGAGTTGCGGGTCGAGATTGCTTTCAAGTGTGCGAAGCCGTTCGCGGATGCGCCTGCGGAGCTCAGGGTCGACGCGTTCTTCGGCGTGTCGATCAGCCATGTGCATTACATCCGCGTGACGAGCAAACAAGGCGTACACGAAGGTGTTCTCACGCAGGGCCGGACGACGTTTCTTGTGGGCGGCGACGAAGCACCGCCGAGCACGTTCTCGAGTTTCCTCATGCTCGGGTTCGAGCATGTGTTGTCGGGCATCGACCACATCGCGTTTCTGATTGCGCTTGCGATGCTGGCGGGCGGCGTGTGGCGTATTCTGATTGCGATTACGGGGTTCACGCTTGGGCACTCACTGACACTGGCGCTTGTGGCGTTCAACGTGCTGAAGCCCGATACGACGGCGATCGAGGCGTTGATCGGGTTCACGGTCGCGTGGGCTGCGGGCGACGCACTCCGGCGCGTGCGCGGTACGCCGCAATGGTATGGGCTTGTTGCCGCAGGCGGCATCGTGCTGCTGCCGGTTCTGGCCTGGCTGTTGGGGTTGCCGGTGTTGTCGTGGGCGGTGCTGCTTGAGGTGGCGCTGTTCGCCGCGGCGATGTCGCGCACGAAGGCCGATGCGCAGTATTTGGCGCCCGCGATTGCGACCGTGTTCGGACTGGCCCACGGCGCAGGATTTGCGGGGCCCCTACTCGAGATGGAGATACCGCCGGCAAACCTGATCTGGACGGTGCTTGCGTTCAATGTCGGTGTCGAGCTTGGGCAGTTGACGGCGTTGGCGGGTTTGGCCGCGCTGCTGTGGGCTGCGCGGCGGGTGTTCAAAGAGATACCGCCGCTCGCGTTCGACGCGGCGGCGGCGTTTCTGTTTGCGCTCGGCACGTTTTGGTTCGTGTCACGCGCCTTGGCGTGAAGCGCTCGTCGCCTTTAGCTCGCGGACGATCAAATAGAACAGCGGGCCGAACGAGCCCAAGAACAGCGTTATCGCGACGAAAGGCCAGGCGTTGATGCCGCTGGTGCGGCTGTCGGCGATCATCCAAATGATGGCGAGCGTGCACGCGATCACCAGATCGGCCAAGACTTGGCCTTCACCCCAGGATGTGAAGTGCGGCGCGAGGATGCCGAAATAGCCGACGTCGAGGAGCGCGATGGCCGAAAGTGCGCCGAACGGCAGGACGACGGCAAGAAGCATGATTAAGCGGTTGGACATGGGAACCTCCTTTCAATGGTACCCACGAAACGCCTCGCCGGTTATTCAAGCAATTACCTTGGAGGTCATTGAACGGGCCCCGCGATGCCGCAATATTTGGGTCAGCAGGAGACCGGTTCTTATGTCCCTTTCCACGTTGGCGCGCGACGATGCGTTTCCGCAGATCTT
The DNA here is from genome assembly GCA_031365165.1 of Alphaproteobacteria bacterium. Classification (GTDB taxonomy): domain Bacteria; phylum Pseudomonadota; class Alphaproteobacteria; order Micropepsales; family Micropepsaceae; genus SZUA-430. Next base: position 327 of record JANLXP010000305.1, on the reverse strand, counting down.
GAAGACCTGGCGCTCGAAGCGGCGGATGTCGCAGCTCGAGTTAGCGCTCGCGTCCGGCGTGTCGCAGCGGCACGTGAGCTTCTTGGAATCGGGCCGGGCGAAGCCGAGCCGCACAATGATCCTGCAACTCAGCGAGACGTTGGAGGTACCGTTGCGCGAGCGGAACGATTGGCTGACCGCGGCGGGGTTTGCGCCTGTGTTTCGCGCGCGGCCGCTCGACGATCCGCAGATGGCGCTGGTGATGAACGCGGTGAAGGTGATGCTCGCGAATGCGGAGCCCTATCCCGCGATCGCGATCGACCGCGCTTGGAACATCCGGATGGCGAA
>JANLXP010000648.1:0-1992 GCA_031365165.1 Alphaproteobacteria bacterium | reverse complement strand
CCGCGCCCGCGCTGGCTGAGGAGCTGATCGCATATTGCAAGCAGCAACTCTCCGCGATCAAATGCCCGCGCTCGGTCGACTTCGAGCGCGAACTGCCGCGCCACCCGACCGGCAAATTGTACAAGCGCCTGATCCGCGATCGCTATTGGGGCAACCGTGACTCGAAAATCGTCTGACGACGTGACGCCGCCGCTCAAAGCCTCCGGACCCGAGGGCCAGCTCGCGCGCAACGACTTCACGCCCGAACGCATCGCCGCCTACGCGCAACTCGCCGCCCAATTCGGCGACGCAAAATTCCTGTCCGAAGAGGAGCGCGAAAAATCGCGCGCCGAAGTGATGGCCGCCTACGTGCCCGGCACCGACCTCTGGGTCTTCGGCTACGGCTCGCTGATGTGGAATCCGGCCGTCCACGTCGACGAAAATCTGCCGGCCCACGTCGAAGGTTTGCAGCGCTCATTCTGCATGCGCCTGATGTTCGGCCGCGCGATGCCCGACAACCCGGGCTTGATGCTCTGCCTCGTCCCCGGCGGCACCTGCGCCGGCATCGCCCACCGCATCGCGCCCGAACATGTCGAAAGCGAAAGCCGCATCTTATGGATGCGCGAGATGCTCTCCGGCGCCTACATCCCGACCTGGGTCGACATCGATCTGGGCGCGCGCCGCGTGCGCGGCGTCACCTTCGTGATGAACACGTCCCACCCGCGCTACCAACCCGATCTGCCGCACGATGTTCAAGCCGAACGCATCGCCAAGGCCGAAGGCCACCTCGGAACCAGCCGCGACTATTTGTTCCGGACCGTTGCTGCCCTTGCGGACGCGGGACTCAAAGACACCTACATCGAAGACCTGCACGCGCGCGTGCGCGCACTCACCGATCAAGCAACTTGAGGAGCGTTTGACTCATGAAAGTCATCAAATACGACGAACTCGAACAATTCGCCGGCCAAGAAATCGGCCACTCCGAATGGGTGACGATTGAGCAGGATCGCGTCCAAAAATTCGCCGATGCGACCGGCGATCATCAATGGATCCATCTCGACGTCGAACGCGCGAAACGCGAACTGCCGACAAAGGGCACGATCGCGCACGGTTATCTAACCGTCTCGCTGATCCCATGGCTCGGTGCACAGATCATGAAGGTCGACGGCGTTAGCCGCGGCATCAACTACGGCTCGAACAAGGTGCGCTTCACGAACATGGTGCCCGTGGGCTCCAAAGTCCGCGCCAAACTGAAAATGCTGAGCGTCGACGCAAAGCCGCCCGGCAAGCAAATCACCAGCGAATACACGATCGAAATCCAGGGCCAAGACCGCCCCGCCTGCATCGCCGAGACGATCGGCATCGTCTACCCTTAAAGGAGCATCCATGCCTGCCGTCTTCGTTCACGGCGTCCCCGACACGGCGCGCGTCTGGCAGCCCTTGCTCGCGCAGTTGAAGCGCAGCGATGTCGTGTGCCTGTCGCTGCCGGGCTTCGGCAACGCACGGCCCGTGGGCTTCACACCGGATAAAGACGGCTACGCCGCCTGGATCGTCGATCAGCTGAAGAAGATCGACGGCCCGATCGATCTCGTCGGTCACGATTGGGGTTCGCTGCTCGTCACGCGCGTGGTGTCGATCGCACCGACGCTGGTTCGCACGTGGAGCGGTGGGGCCGCACCGCTGGATCCCGCCTATGTCTGGCACGACACCGCGCAAATCTGGCAGACGCGGGGCAAAGGCGAAGAGCTGATGAAGATGATGAGCGCGGACCTGATGGCCGGTGGCCTCGCCGCGCAAGGCATCCCGCCGGCGGAGGCACGCGAAACAGCACGCCTCATGGACGACGAAATGAAGACGTGCATCTTGGCGCTCTACCGCTCGGCCGTGGGCGTTGCCGCCGACTGGTTCGCCGATCTGAAAAAAGTCTCAGCACCGGGTCTGATCCTCTGGGGCGAGAACGACCCCTACGCGCCGTCGCACTTCGGCGAAAAGCTGGCCGCCAACACGAAGGGC
>JANLXP010000281.1:0-1143 GCA_031365165.1 Alphaproteobacteria bacterium | reverse complement strand
AAAGACGCGACTCTATGGCTTCGCGAACAACCTCCGGGTCCGAAGAGCTTCGCAAGGCTTGCGCGGCAATCGATTGCACGGTCGCCAGCGTGTTCTTGACGCGATGGTTCAATTCCTGGATCAGAACTCTCGATTGCGCTTGCTCTTGCTTGTAGCGCGTCAAATCGACCAGCGAGATGAATTGCTGCACGACGGCACCGTCCTTGTCGCGAACCGGGCTGACGAAGATCGACACCCAGAACTCGCTCCCGTTCTTGCGGCGGTAGAGGATTTCGGGTTCTGCATCGGAGGTGGCGTCAAAGGCGGCTTGCGTACCGGCGAGTGCCTCGGCCGTGATGCCGGGTGCGAACAGCGCGTTGAAGGGGTGGCCGAGAACCTCTTGCCTTTCAAAACCGGTGAGCTTGAGAAAGCTTTCATTGGCAAAGATCAACGGGTGGGTCGGGTCTTTGGCGTCCGTGAAGACCATCGCCATACGCGTGACTTCGGCGGCGACGACAAACGGACCTAGTCTGTTTTGGAAACCTTCGACCGCGGCTTCAGCGCCCATTTGCTGAGCGTTCTTGGGTATAATCTCCGGCATGCCGCCTTCCGCTTGGCAGAAAAAAGCCGGCATCGGCGACGCAGCTTTGGGGTAAAACCGCCTTGCCAGCGATTCCCAATGCAAAACGCACGCGGTGATGTTTGGTTCCGTGCAACTTGTACTTTTCACGCGTTTGCCCGAAAGCATTAAATATTCAGCGCGATGGCCGCGTAGTGGCAACACGCGGCCAGCAAAACCATCGCATGCCAAATTGCGTTGTGAAAACGCAGGCTCTCCCACAAATGAAAGGCGACGCCACCGACGTAAAGGACGGCGCCCATGGCGACCAGCGCGAGGACGCCGGGGCGAAACGCGCCAGCCAACGGTACGAGGGACAAGACGACGATTACGCCCAGAACGACGTAACTCACGACAGCCGCGCGCTCGAAGCGGCGCGGGTATGCGATTTTGACGACGGCCCCGGCAACGGCAAGTGCCCATGCGAAGACCGCGGGCCAGTGCGTCGCGGCGGTATCGAGGCGGCCGAGCGCAATGGCAGAGTGCGTGCCGGCGATCAAAAAATAGATTGTTGCGTGGTCTAGGCGGCGCAAAATCTCGCGCGT
>JANLXP010000279.1:0-1438 GCA_031365165.1 Alphaproteobacteria bacterium | reverse complement strand
AGTTGTTCGGTGCGGTCCCGTCTTCGCGCGGGTCGGCCCAGACGAACCAGTCCGCTTTCGGGTTGTTGCGCGACTTTAGGCTTTCTTGGAACCAGGCGTGCTGGTCGCTGGTGTGCGCGAGCACCTCGTCGAGGATGACCTTGAGGCCGCGCTTATGCGCCTCTGCAATCAGCCGCTCGAAGTCAGCCATTGTGCCGAGCGTGGGCTCGACACCGTTGAAGTCGGCGACGTCGTAGCCGAAGTCGCGGTTCGGCGAGGGGTGGACCGGCGAGAGCCAGATGGCGTCGACGCCAAGCGAAGCAACGTAATCGAGTTTCGACTCGATGCCTTTCAGGTCACCGATACCGTCGCCGTTCGCGTCGCAGAACGAGCGCGGGTAGATTTGATAGACAACCGCGCCCTGCCACCAGGCCGTCACGCCATATCGACCCGTTCGATGATGCGGCCGACGAGGCCGTAGGCTTTCGCCTCTTCGGACGACATCCAGTAATTCCGGTCGGTGTCTTCCCGCACCTTCGAAAGCGGTTGACCAGTTTCGTCGGCGATCGTGCGGTTGATGCGTTCTTGCGCCTTCATGATCTCCTCCGCCTCGATCTCAATATCGGACGCGGTGCCGCGGATACCGCCCAGCGGCTGGTGGATCATGAAACGGGTGTTCGGCATCGCGAAACGATGCGCGCGGTCGGCGGCGAGGTAGATGTGCGTGCCGGCGGAGGCGACCCAGCCGGTGGCAATCGTCTTCACCTTGGGGCGAAGCGCTTTGATCATGTCGTGGATCGTGTCGCCCGATTCCACGTGGCCGCCCGGGGAATGGATCACGATCTTGATGTCTTTGTTCGGATCGTCGGCCGAAAGGGCCAGCAGGTTCGCGGTCACGCGCTCGGCCATCTTCATATCGACCTCGCCGAAGATGAGGACCGTGCGCGACTTGTAGAGCGCCTGGGAAATCGCCGTGAAGGGCGGCGGCTCCGGCGCCTTGGTCTCTTCTTCTTTGTCTAGGCGATAGCGCGGAATCATGGGGGCTACTTTCCTGGAATGGAGGGATTCGGGGTGGTTTAGCACCCCATTCGGACCCGCGCCAAGCCTGTCAATTTACGCCCACAACCTTTGCCAAGGTGGGGCCAATTTCGGCGTTGATAACAAGATCGGCCAGGTGGTCGAGTTCGGTCGGGTCGCGGTTCAGAATCACGAATTTCGCGCCGTTTCGTTTCGCCGCAATCGGCAGGCCCGCCGCCGGGTAGACAACGAGCGAGGAACCGATCGCGAGGCAGAGGTCGCAGGCGAGTACCGCTTCGGCTGCGCGTTCCATTTCCTCCTCAGGCATTGCTTGACCGAAGGAGATCGTCGCTGACTTTACGACACCGCCGCACTCCACACAGGACGGTGGCTCGCCCGTTTGTGCGAAGACAGGTTCGATGTCGTCGAATTCGTGGCGCAT
>JANLXP010000278.1:0-7850 GCA_031365165.1 Alphaproteobacteria bacterium | reverse complement strand
GCGACAACATACCCCGGCGCGCGTGAACGCACCTAAGCTTGCGGATCCGAAACGCGCCCGCTTGTTTGCCATTGTCGCGCGCGACGCGCGACAGGCTGTGGTCTTCCGACGCGGCCCAACGCGTAAGACGCGCCTGTTCGTCTGGAACCTCCGCGACGACACGTTAGAGGGCGGACAATGGTTCTTCGGTCGTATCTACGAGCGGCGCTGCGATCTATCCCCGGACGGCGAGCTGCTCTCCTACTTCGCGGCGAAATTCGTCAAGCCATACGGCACGTGGACCGCCATCTCGCGACCGCCCTATTTCACCGCGCTCGCCTTTTGGCCGAAGGGGAATAGTTGGGGCGGCGGCGGATTGTTCGAAAGCGCGGGCTCGTTTCTGCTCAATCATAGCACCGGAGAGCGCGAGCTTGTGGCGCTGCAGGGCACACCGGCCGCTAACGGCCTCAAAGTCAAACCGTTCGGCCAATATCCGGGCGGCGGCGAGGACGATCCGATTTGCGCAGAGCGCCTTACGCGGGACGGCTGGTCGGTGGCCGCGCGAACCGAAGCAAAGGAACAACGTTTCGACGCGCCGGTGTGGGTCGTGTTCGATCCACCGTATGTGCGAAGCCTGAAACTGACCGGCGGCGGCAAGCAACGACCGTTATTTCTGCGCGTGCTGACGCACGGATATCAGGAGAAAGGCGGACGAAGTTGGGTCGAGACGGCAGATGTTCTTGATCACGAAGGAAACGCCGTTCGCGACTTTGGACGCATCGATTGGATCGACGCCGATCACAACGGCGACATTCTGTTGGCGCGCGAAGGACGGTTGGAGCGGCTACGCCGCGGTGACATCAAAGCGGGCACAACAAAGCTGGTCGCCGATCTGCACGACATGGCGTTCGAACCGATTGAAGCGCCGACATGGGCGCAAACCTGGAACAAACGCCGCCCATCGAAACGATAGGGGGCCGCCCATCACCTGTGAGCGCTCATCCGCCGCGCCGGACGCGCCCGAAGTGAACGGAAAGGTAGAGACCAAGAGCCAACGCGCCGGCCGCAACGATCGCGCACGCGATATTCGGCCCGATCTTCACGGGATAGAGGGAGGGGAGATATGCGCCAGCGGCAAAATTTATGGCGCCCCAAAGAAAATTCACCAACGGCGAAGAATTACCGACTCCGCGGGGCGTTGCGAACGGCGTAGGAAACGGCATCCCCTGCAACCCAGCGACCAGATGCGGCAAGCAGTTGCAGAGAAACGCACCAGCGAAGAACAGCGCTATGTAGCTCACCTGAAAATCGAATGGCATGGCGACTCTCCTCGAAAGAAACACTTCTCCGCCGCAGCGCCTGCGAAAGCAACTAGCGCCGCCCAGTGTGTTTTCTATCGCGCTCAACGCTCGTTCGGAATGCCCTCGCGGATCGCGTTCGAGAATGCAGCGCTCGTCAGGTTTTGGTCCAGCGCCACGCGGACGCGAGGCATGATGTGGCCCGCCTTGCGCAGGTCTTCGATGGACCGCGAACGATCGAGGAGTTTTAGGTCGTAAAGGAACTCGGGTAGGTAACCGGACGCAAAGAGCCGCCAATCGGTGGGCTGGCCGAGGCCCATGGCGTCGGTGAACATCCAGACCTCGGTCGTGCAGTTTTCGGTAAGCGTGTTGTAAAACTCCGGCTTGACGGCGTGTTCGTTTGCAGAATCGAGAAGCGCGATGAGCAGCTTGCTGGCTTGCTCCTGCGTGGCGCGCGTGTGGAAGAGTTGGATATCTTCCTTCGGGAAATGGACACGCCAGCCGTAGAAGTCGCGCTCATCGCCCGCGAGGATCGAGAGTTCGTAGGCTTTGAAGAAACCGGCGACAGGCGAATAGTTCTCGTCGGTTTCCTTTCGGATTTCGACGGACAGCGAGAGCGCCTCTCCGTTCTGCCACAAAAAGCTGAAATAGGTGTGCGCGATGCGCGGACCCTTCCAATATAGCGAAAGCACGTCGACGGATTTGAGTTCTCTAAGGTTGTAGCGACGCGTCTCCCACCGTTCGTCAGCGGTCTTAGGGCCGGTCCAATTGAAGTTGCGAACGTTTTGGATCGTAAGCGTGTCGCCGTCGCGTGTGTAGGTAAGCAGGCGCGCCATCTCAGGCGACCAAACGCGGTCATTCGACGGTGGGATGAGAATGAACCAAGTCATGATCGCAGCGAGCGGCACACCAACCGCCGCCAGCGCTCGCTTGTCATCACGACGGACATAGACTGCGATGCAGAAGAGCGCGAAGGCAAACCACGCAAGCGCCAGCGTGCCGTTGATCAGTTTGCCGGTCGGTGCGTGGTACCAGATGACGCCGGCTGCGAACGCCGCACCGAGCACCAGCGCCGCAATCAGCAGAACGCGAAAAACGCGCAGCGAAACGCTTTGAAAAGCTTCCAAGGTCGGCCTTCAATCAAGCAGCCAATGCACGAAGCGCGCGTACCAGTTCGGGCCGCATTTGGCGCCTTCCGGACACGGCATCGTGCAGGCGACGACGGATTTGGCACCGGCGGTATTGCAGATCAAAGGCTTGCGCTCCTGCGCGGCCCTGCCCGCTAGAACGCCGCGGATATCTTCGATCATCACCTTCGATTCAGCGAAATAGGAATGTGCGTAGGGACCCGTCGCCCTTTGCGTCGCATCGATGATTTCGGCGCCAGAGAGTTTGTCGGCGATCTTGGCCGTCATCCCTTCGCCGACGCGCGAGCGTCCATTGTGATAGGCCGCCGACGCCGACATGGCGATATCGAACTTCGAAGTGTAAATCGTGAGCCGCTGTGTATGCGGAAGCGTCTTTTCGGTCAGACGGAGGAAGGCTGCAGGATCGACGTCCGGCGCGGCGAGGATCACGTACCGCAGCTTGGGCGCGTTGGTGTCGCTCATCGCGCGAAGTGCAATCCGCACACCCATGCTGTGCGCGATGACGTCGATCGTGGCGCCGGCATTCGCAAGCGCTGTCATCAGTTGATTCAACGCCGGAGCCGCGAGTTCGCCCGCCTCGGTGTCGTTGATGTAATCTTCCAGACGGCCCGCAGCGCCGAAACTGAATAGAATGGGCTGGCCTTCATATTTCAGGTCGGCCTGAAGTTGCGCCATGCGCTTGGCCGCGAACGCGAACGTTGTGTTGTAGCCGTGCACGAAGATCAGCGCACAGCGGCAAGGCGTTGCCACAACCGCTTTGCGCAGCATCGTAAAGTCATTGGTGCAGTCGTGGCTGAGCGGCGCCTGATCGATCTTCGTCTCGGCTTCAGGTTCAGCAGAGAGCGGTTCAACGTTCACGCCGACGGTGCCGCAGGTTATACCTGCGCCTTCCGACAACCCGAAAGTCAGCCGCACCATTTCGTTTTGCTTTAGCGCAGCATCCCAGCAGCGCTTGGCATACATCTCGTCAGCCGACTCGGGCGGACCGGCGTCAACCTTGTCGTGGCAGCGCGTGGTCGCGAAGTAGACGGTTTGCGGCGCTGCCAATTCGGCGACGGTAGCCTTCACCGCTCGGATCGAGCCACCGGTGTCGAAGTCCTTTGGCGTGACGCACGCGCTCAGCAGCGTCGCGATTGCGATCGTCGCCAAGAACCTGATTGCTGCCACGCGCAGTCCCCCTTCAGTCCGCATGCAATTGCGGCGCCCTCGCGAGCGCCGCGATCGTCACGTTCGCCGGACGACACCTGCGAGCAGACTGATGAGGAACAAGACCAAGAATATGAAGAACAGTAAACGCGCGATTTCGACCGAAATCACGACGACACCGCCAAAACCAAGGACGCCAGCCACAATGGCGACGACCAAGAAAATCAATGCCCATTGCAGCATGAGATGCCTGCCTTTCAGCCGTTTAATTCAGCCAACAGACAACGCCCGACGTTGGGAACCGGTTCCCTCAACGAATCCTGCGGAACAAATTCTCGGGCTCGCACGTTCTCAGATGGAAGGGCGAATTTGGAGGCTAAACCATGGTTGCGTTCGCGGGTGCAGCACTTTGGCTGGCGATTTGCGCATCGTTCGTTGTGTCGGCCGCGATCATCGGAATGCCGCCGCCCACCATCGTTTACACGGTCGTTATGGCAACGCTCAATTTCGCGGCAATCGTCGGCGTGATCACCGTTGTGGTGCTGCTTCGAACGCCAGCCAAGTACGATGTTGATGGGCACTTTCAGTGACGACGAAGCTCGTGCCGGAACGCTGTCGCGGTTGACGAGAAAACTGGCGCACCCGAAAGGATTCGAACCTCTGACCCCCAGATTCGTAGTCTGGTGCTCTATCCAGCTGAGCTACGGGTGCCCAAGAGCGCCGATCGATTGACCCGCATGCGGGTCACAGCGCTTAAGAAGGCGCGGAACTTAGGGCATGCGCCCCTTCGCACGCAAGAGACGAAACAACGAACCACGACGGATCGTCGCGGGGCTAAAACCTGCCGTTTCCTCAGCCTTGCATGCCTCGCGGCCTGACGTATTGTCCCGCTTCGGTCGCGCAAAGCCAGTCGCGGGGATGAACCAACATGTTGCCACGTCACGGAGCACGAGCGCTCGGCCTCGCGAGCATGAGTGCCGCGCTTGCCGCCTGCTCGACGATGACGGGCGCGCTGTTTCCCGAGAAGCCGCCAAACCCTACCGTGGTCGCAGCAACGGTGCTGCCGCAGTCGGGCACGTCGTTCTTCACACCGGTACCGGTCGCGCCCGCGACATCTTCAGGAACGCCGCAGGGTGAGCGCATAGCGCTGCTCCGCAGCCGGTTAATTTCAATCCAAGGCGAGATCTCGGCGCGCAATGCCAGCCTCTCCGAAATCCGCCAACGCCTCGCCAGTGATGGCGCCCTCTACCGCATCGCCAAAAGCGAAATCATGGTCAGCCCCACTCCTCCGCCAGCATCACTGCAGAGGGCGCAAGGGGCTATCGATCGACTGAACGCCGGTACCACCGCGCTCGATGGCGAGATGCGCGTCTTCGCCAAAGGCGCGGCCGAAGCGAACAAGGTGATGAACGAAGCCGCAGCCATCAAAGACGGCACGGAAGAAGATCAGAACCAGTTGAACACGCTTCGCGGCCAAGTCGGCCACACGGCGAACCAACTCGACCAGCTGGTCAACGAAATCTCGAACGAATGGGCATTGCAGTCGGCGTTCCTCGCAAAAGAACGCGCGGCTCTCGCAACGTTGAACCCAGGTTCACCGGCGGCGACCGTCGGTGTTGTCGGCCCGACCGGCGCGCCGGGCTCGGCGAGCGCCGCGCTCCTGTCGCAACCCGCATTCGTCACGATCAAATTCGATCGCCCGAACGTCAGTTACCGCGACGCTCTCGCCCAAGCCGTCTCGGCTGCCAAGCGCCGCAACCCGGCAACCACGTTCGATATCGTTGGAATCACAGCCGGCCGCGCCGTCGCACCCGAAGCCACAGCGCGCGCGCAGGAAGTGGCGAACACGCTCTCAACTCTTGGCGTCGAAGCCGCGAAAATCCGCTTGCTGACAGCGTTCAACTCGACGGCACAAGCCCACGAAGTTCGCATCTACGCGCGCTGATCACTTACGCCCGTCAAAACCTTTCGCGTGCACCGTGCGGTAAGCCTCCCACGGCCCCATCGCGTCCGCTTCGAACACCGCCCGCCCGATCGCGCGCGCGACGCAATCGGCGCCGATAGACCCAAGCAGCGACACATGCATCAGCGCGGGTTCACCGAGCAGCTTCGTCCCCGTCGCCATCACGAAGACAACATCGCCGTCTACCGGCGTGTGCACGGGCCTCAGAGCGCGAGCGAAGCCATCATGCGCCATGATCGCAATACGTTTCGCTTGGGCGGGTGTAAGCTCGGCATTGACCGCCACGACCGCGATCGTCGTGTTGCCGGCCGGAATCGGTGGCCGCTTAACATCGTCGGGGAACATCATCGGCACGCCCCCCACACGCGGCGGCACCTGCCCGCCCATCTCGCCATCTTGCTCGAACGGCCAAGCCCATAAGGCCGATGTCCCCGGCATCACCGGCGAACCGAAGGAGTTCACGGCAACAATGGCGCCGATCTCGAACCCGTCCTCCGTTATCGCTGACGCCGATCCGAGCCCGCCCTTGTAAGCGCCTGCGCGTCCTCCGAACCCCGCCCCCGCATTGCCGAGCTTGAACGTCGGCCCTTGCGTCTCGCAGGCTTTCAAAGCGAGCTTGCGATAGGGAGGCTCAGCACCCCAGTTCTTGTTCCCGCCGTTCGTGAGATCGAACAGAATGGCCGCCGGCACGATCGGCGCCACCATCGGCGCGCCGACAAGCTTGTATCCACGTCCCGCCTGCGCCACCCAGTTCGTCACCGCGCCCGCCGCGTCGAGGCCGTAGACCGACCCGCCCGACAGCACGATCGCATCCACCCCAACGTTCAACCCTTCGGGCATCAGCGATTCGGTTTCCCGCGTTCCCGGCGCACCGCCGCGCACGTCCACTGCGCCGACCGCGCGTCCCTCCGCAAATATCACTGTTAAGCCGCTCATGGCCGTTGCATCTTCGGCGTTGCCGACCGCAATGCCGCGGACATCGGTGATGAGATTGCGCGAACCAGGACGAACCATGATCCCGACGCTAGCCTTCGCCCGCGCTCTGCGCAATTCGCTGTTCGCACTCGCGGTGGCGCTCGCCGCAACGGCAACCGCCGACGCGTTGCCGCGCCATCACGTCATCGTCGCCTCGCACAAGCTCGCAACCGACGCCGGCCTCGAAATGTTGCGCAAAGGCGGGAGCGCCGTGGACGCCGCGGTCGCCGCCCAAGCGGTTATGAGTTTGGTCGAGCCGCAATCCTCAGGCATCGGCGGCGGCACGTTCCTGGTGCTTTGGAACGCAAAGAAAAAGCGCGTCGAAACCTACGACGGCCGCGAGACGGCGCCAGCCTCGGCGACACCGGACATGTTCATGAAAGACGGCAAGCCCATGGGCTACGTGGAGGCCGTGTTCGGTGGCCGCTCCGTCGGCGTGCCAGGCACCATCGCAGTCCTGGCGCTCGCGCACAAAGAGCATGGCCGCCTGCCGTGGACGAAGTTGTTCGACCCTGCGATTGCGCTCGCCGAGAAAGGCTTTCCGGTCGGTCCGCGTCTCGCTGCAGCCATCGACCGCGACCCTGGCTTGCCCCTCATCCCGGCGTCCGCCGCTTACTTCCGCCCGAACGGCAAGCCGCCCCAAGTCGGCGACATCCTGAAGAACCCCGATTACGCCGCGACATTGCGCGAGATCGCAGCGAAAGGCCCGAACGCGTTCTATCGCGGCCGCATCGCCGACGCGATCGTGAACGCCGTCACCACCGCACCGCAAAGCGCCGTGAATTTCACACGCGAAGATCTGGCCCACTACAAACCGAAGAAGCGCCCACCCGTCTGCGGCACGTATCGCGCCTACAAACTTTGCACGATGGGCCCGCCGAGTTCGGGCGGCATCACAATGCTGCAGTCGCTGAAAATGATGGAGCGTTTTAACGTCGCCAAACTCGAACCCGCCGCCGCGCCATCGATCCACCTGATGACGGAAGCGCTACGCCTCGCCTTCGCCGACCGCGGCGCCTACATCGCCGACCCCGATTTCGTTGCAGTACCGACGCAAGGACTGCTCGGGCCCCGTTACCTCGCAAACCGCTCACGCGGGCTATCCCTAGAAGGGATCGTCGACCGCACGAAGATCACGCCCGGCCGACCTGCCGGCGCGAACCTCATCTTGCGCCAACTCAGCAATCCTGATCGCGGCCGCCCCGGCACCGCCCACGTGAGCATCATCGACGACCAAGGCAACGCGCTCGCCATGACGACGACAGTCGAAGGCCCGTTCGGTAGCCACCTCATGGCGGCAGGCTTCATTCTGAACAACCAACTCACCGACTTCACGTTCGA
>JANLXP010000260.1:0-12237 GCA_031365165.1 Alphaproteobacteria bacterium | reverse complement strand
AGACAGCCACCGCCAAACCTGTTGGACAGCCGATGCAGCATCAAAGTAGTGTCCTGTTCGCCCGCTTCAGCTCCAATGGCCAAATCCTCTTTTCGGGGAGTGACGATCAGACTGCTCGCTTCTGGGAAACCGGCACGTGGTACAACTTCGTCACCGACCTCAACGACAAGCTCGAGTCGCAGGAGAACGGCGGCTGGGCCGGCTTTCAGACACAAGACACGGACGCCGCATTCCTCAACCTGTTTCGCGACTACGAGAACACGCCGGCGTTCTTCCTTCCAAGGGGCGTGCTGGTGCCCGCGGGCGAATACACATGGACTGCCGTCTCACTCAACCTCGAAACGTCGATCGGGCGGCCCGTCTCCGGCAACATCGAGATTCGTTGCTGCGATTGGTACGGCGGCACGCTGTTCCGCACGTTTGCGTTCGTGAATTGGCGTCCGGATTCGACGTGGGAAATTGGGCTGCAACATCAGTTCCTGGGCATCGATTTGCCAACGGGCGACCTCGAGATTCAGATCTGGGCGCTGAACGTGGGCCTGAACTTCACACCGGACATGCACCTAAGTACGCAGGTTCAGTACGATAATATCAGCCAAGCCTTCGGGCTTTCGGCGCGGTACCGTTGGGAGTTCGAACCTGGGTCGGAGCTTTTCGTTTCCCTTGGGGAAAGCGGCGATCTGATCGACGGTCACACGTATACCTCGTCGACGACGCAACTCTCCGTGCGGGTCGGGCAGTTGATGCGGTTCTAACGGGCGTGACAGCGCGGCCGGGCGTGTGCCAAAACGCCTGACCGCTATGCACACCTGAAAGGACCTTCTCATGAAAATCGACAAGAGCGTCGCCGCGATCGTGACTGGCGGCGCATCTGGCCTCGGCAAAGCAAGCGCGCAGGCGTTGGCGGCGGCGGGTGCAAAGGTCGCCATCTTCGACATCAACGAAGCGGCTGGCGAAGCCGTTGCCAAGGAAATCGGCGGCGTGTTCTGCAACGTCAATATCATGGACGAGGCGAGCGCGGTCGCCGGCTTCGAGAAGGCGCGCGCGGCGCATGGTCAAGAACGCGTGCTCGTTCATTGCGCGATGGCTGCGCGGCGCGGGAAGACACTTTCGTTCGACAAGGAGACGCGCGGGTACAAGCGGACGTCGACCGAGGACTACGCGTTCGGCGTCCAGGGCATTCTGGTCGCGAGCTACCGGATGGCCTCTCTCTCGGCGCTCGGTATGGCCAGCATGAAAGAGCTTGAGGACGGCGAGCGCGGCTCCATCGTGCTCACCGCCTCGGTCGCGGCTCAAGACGCGCAGATCGGGCAAGTGATCTACGGCTCGGCAAAGGCCGGCGTGAACGGGCTCGTCCTGCCGATGGCGCGCGATCTCATGGATGTCGGGATACGGATCAATTCGATCATGCCCGGCATTTTCGCGACGCCGCTGATGCTCGGCGCGCCGCAAAACGTGCTCGACAGTCTGGCTGCGTCGGTGCCGTTCCCGAAGCGTCTGGGCAAGCCGGAGGAGTTCGGCAGCCTGGTGCTGGAGTTGACGCGCAACACGTACTTCAACGGACAGTGCTTGCGCCTCGACGGCGCCATCCGCATGGCGCCGCGTTAGCTAAGGCGCGCTTGCGGCATCGAGTGCGGCGAGGTGCGCTGACGATAGATTGAGCTTCAGCGCACCTAGCGATTCCTCGAACTGCGCGAGGCTGGTCGCGGACGCGATGGGCGCTGCGATCGTCTTGCGGGTCATGAGCCAGGCCAGCGCGATTTGGGCGAGCGTTGCGCCGGTCGCGGCGGCGACTTCGTCCATCGCGGCCAGTATCTTCTTGCCGCGTGGGTTCAGGTAGTTGCCCATGCGTCCGCCGCGGATGCTCTTCGTGAAGTCGGCTTCCGAGCGATACTTGCCGGTCAGGAAGCCTGACGCGAGACCGTAGTAAGGGATGACGCTGACCCCTTCGCGCGAACAGAGATCCTGCAACGGCCCTTCGAAGCCCGCGCGGTCGGAGAGATTGTAGAGCGGTTGCATCGTCTCGTAACGCGGAAGGCCGTGTTTCGCGCTGAGTTCGAGCGCTTGTTGCAGTCGGTCGGGCGCATAGTTCGAGGCGCCGATCGCGCGCACTTTGCCGGCCTTGATCAGGTTCGCGAAGGCGTCCAGCGTTTCCTCTTGCGGCGTCTCTGCGTCGTCGCGGTGCGATTGGTAGAGGTCGATCACGTCGATGCCGAGGCGTTTGAGGCTGTCGTCGCAGGCGGCGAGGATGTTTGCTTTCTTCAAGCCTTGCCGTGGGCCCAGCATGCCGACTTTCGTGGCGATCAGGACCTTTGCGCGGGCTGCAGGTCCGCGTGCTTTCAGCCAAGCACCGATCACTGTCTCAGACTCGCCGCCTTTGTGGCCTGGGGACCACGCGGAATAGACGTCGGCGGTGTCGATCAAGGAAACGCCGGCGTCGACGCAGCGATCAAGCAGCGCGAACGATGCCGCTTCGTTTGCAGTCCAGCCGAACACGTTGCCGCCGAATGCGAACGGCACAGTTTCGAGCGACGACTTTCCAAGCTTTCGTTTCTGCGTCACGGCGAATCTCCTGATTCAGGCGGCGGGTGCGACCACGGCGCCCTCGGGCCCGAGCTTATGCCGCAGTTCGCGAAATACCAGCGCGACACTCAAGGCAGCCTGCATGAGCGCGGACGCGACCGAAAGCCACCAAAACTCTTCGATCGCGACGCCTGGTTGCTGCGCGAGCCAGAGGGCGGGAAGTACGAAGGTCAGGAGGCGGCTTGCGCTGCTGCCGAGCGACGGCGTGGTGTTGCCCAATCCTTGGAACACACCGGAACAGGTGAACACGAGCCCCGATGCCACCAGATTCCACGAGATGATGCGCAAGTATGTGTTCGCGTTGTCGAGGACGTTTTGGTCCGGCGAGAACGTCCGGGTCAGGACCGACGGATTGATCTGCATGAGTAACGCTAAGGCGATCATCAAAACGGCGGTGATTGTCGTTGCGCGATAGAACGTCTCGCGCACGCGGGCGGCGTTCCCCGCACCTAGGTTCTGCCCCACGATGGGCGCCGCCGAAAATGCGACCGCCATCGCAGGCAGCATCACGGATTGCAGCACGCGTCCGCCAATGCCGAAGCCTGCCTGCGCTTCGGCGCCGAAGGGTTTGATCACCGCATAAACAACAGCGGCGGTTACGAACATCAGGAAGAACTCCATGGCGGACGGAAGTCCGACGCCCAGGAGACGCATCCATTCCGTCAGTTTCGGCGCTACGAGTTCGCGGTGCCAGCGCATGACCTTTTGCACGCGCGGAAAGATGACGATCATTGCACCAAGCCCGACAACGACGGAGATGGTGCTCGCCAATCCGGCGCCGGCAACACCCAGCGGCACGCCAGTGCCCCAGCCCGCAATCAACACCGGTGCGAGCACGATGTTGAGGAGAAGCGTTGCCACCTGCACGATCGTCGGTGACTGCACGACGCCCGCCGCCCGCAGCGCCGACCCCAGCGCGACGGACGGAAACATGACGGCGATCGACGGCATATAAGCGGCGAGGTATGCGCGGCTTGCTTCCGCCGTTGCCGCGTCCGCGGTCAAAACCTCGACCCAACGCATGCCGAGTGTGTAACCCGCGACGAGCGTGACCGCGGATACGGCGAGCGCCATCCCCATACCTTGATTGTAGACGAGATTGGCCGTCGGCTCGTCGCTCGCACCGATCGCGCGTGAGGCGAGCGACATCACGCCGACGCCGATGATCTGGCTGATCGCCATGCCGAGGAACATGATGTTCCCTGCCGCGCTCACGCCTGCGACCGCTTCCTTTCCAAGTTGCGAGACGAAGTAGAGATCGACGAGAAAATAGGCTGTCTGCACCAGCATCGTGACGGCGATGAATAGGCCCATCGATAACAGGTGCCCCGTTATCGAACCTTTTGTCAGATCGCCCATAGCCGCCTCGCTCCAGAAGTTAGAGGCGCCGTCGTAAAGCCTGACGCAACGTCAAGGTCAAGTGCGGCAATTTCCGCTTGTGCTCAGCAGGCCTTCATCGGGTTGTCGCGAGTCAACGCGCAGACCATTCGTGTGCCGCGCGAGGGGCCGTAGGTGAGGACCAGCTGTTCTTTCAGGATCGTCCACTTGTCTTTCGAGTCGGCAACGGCCGCTTCAACGGCGTTGCGGAAGTTGTCGTTGATCCGGCCGCGATCCGTCGTGCCTGCACCAATCGTTGGGTCGATCGTTCCTTTGTCTTTGTTCAGCGCCAAGTGCTTCACACGGGGCAGCTTGCCGTCTTTGCCGTAGTTGCAGTTCGCGGGTTCTGAGATTGCGGACTTCTCTTCGAAGCATCCGGAGATGAGGCCTGCCGGAAACGGATTGCCGGTGCGGATGTCGAGGTAAGGTGCGGGCCCTCGATTGTTCAGGCCGGGCGGGTTCAGTGGCGAAACCGGTGCGCTCTTGTCGGCGGCGTCGGTCCAGTTCGTGTGCGAGTAGAAATCCTGCGCGGCATGCAGCAGAATTCCGAAATGCTCCAACACGTTGCATTTCGCACGGCCCTTCACCTGCCCGCCGAAACGACAGGCGACGATCGTCGGGAGTTCGCTGTCGCGCAGGGCGCCGTTCGCGTCGAGTAAGTCGCCCGCTGCCGTCACGGCATCGTCGAGTTTCGTCTCCATCCACTTGCGGCAAGCGTCGATCTTCGCTTTGGCGTCGGCCTTCGATTGCGGGTAACCGGCGACGTCGAAATAGTCGCCACCGTCGCAATGCGCTTCGGCGCGGAAGATCAAGCTGCCGCGATCCGGCGTGCCGACCGCTCCGAAGTCGCCCGGTGCACCGGCAAGCGAGGCTAGCGTCTTCTTTTCGAAGCAATCGTCGCTGGGCTGGTTGTTGGCGCAGGCGAACGCGCGACGCGTGATGCGCTCGTGCTCCAGGTTTTGGCCGAGGCCTTTGATCGTGCCGAAGCCGTAGGCCGTTCCGGCCACGAGAGCGGTGGTCATCAATGCGGCGAACAGTTTCATCGGGGCCTTCTCTCGCGCGTTTTCAGGCGGTGATCCTTGAGGTAATGGTATGCACGTCAGCCCCAGAGGTAGCAAACCGTGTCGCACATCGAGACCCCTGAAATTGTTGTCATTGGCGGCGGCATCGCCGGTGGGGCGCTCGCCACGGTCATGGCGCGGGCCGGACATTCCGTGTTGATGCTCGAGATCACACCGGAACATCGGGACGTGGTGCGGGGCGAGTGGCTGGCGCCGTGGGGCGTGGCGGAGGCGAAGCGCCTTGGGCTCTACGATCTCTACCGCGCGAACGGTGGGCATCACCTAAAGCGCCATATCACTTATGACGAAGGTGTCCCTGCGGCTGACGCCGAAGCGCGGACGATGCATTTCGAGGCGTTGGGCAACGAGGGGCCGTTGACGCTCGGCCATCCGAAGACGTGCTGCTTGCTCGACGATGCGGCGGTTGCCGCGGGTGCGAAATTCTTGCGCGGCGTGCGCAAGACGCACGTGACGCCTGGTGCGCCGCCGATGGTGACGTTCGAGCACGCAGGCGTCGCGCATGAACTCAAACCGCGCCTCGTCGTTGCAGCGGACGGCCGGCATGGCAAGACAAGTCAGCAGGCGGGGATCGCGCTTCAAGCTGATCCTGCTCACCATTGGTTTTCGGGAATGTTGGTCGAGGGCGCGGACGGTTGGCCTTCGGATTTGCAATCGATCGGTACGTCAGGCGATGTGAACTTTCTGATCTTTCCGCAAGAGGGCGGCAAGGCGCGGCTCTATCTCGGTGCGCCGCTTTCGCAGAAGGAGCGCTTCATGGGCGAGGATGCTCCGGCGCGTTTCGCGAAGGCATTCGCGCTTGCGTGTCTGCCGAACGGCGAGGCGATCGCGAATGCGAAACCGGCGAGCCACTGTTTCGTCTATCCGAACAACGATACGTGGGCGGACGTACCCTGTGCACCCGGCGTGGTCGCGATCGGCGACGCGGCCGGCCACAACGATCCGATCATCGGTCAGGGTTTGTCGATCTCGCATCGCGACGTGCGCGTCGTGACCGACATTTTGAAGAGTTCGAACGATTGGTCGCCCGGCGCATTTGCTCCGTATGCGGAGGAGCGCAAAGAGCGTATGCGCCGATTGCGCCTCGCAGCACGCTTTGCAAGCGCGCGCGATTGCGAGTTCGACGCGCGCGCAAGAGTGCGCCGGCATGCGCTGCACGGCAAGATGATGATGGATCCCGTTGTCACCGGGCTCTCGCTTGCGGCGATAGTTGGGCCGGAGAACGTGCCTGCAGAAGCGTTCAGTGAAGAGGCATTGGCGGCTGCCCTGGCCTAGGGCGCGCCCTAGTATAGGCAAGCCGGACCTGGTAACGCTGGACCCATCCAGGGCGGGTCCATGAGGCCCCACTGATTCCACAGCCAACTTGCGCCTTTACTACGTGCGGATTTTCGTCCGCGCGCGAATGCGCCGTGTTGGCCAAAAAATAGAGGAAATCCCATGCCTAAACGCTTTACGTCGATCGGCGCGATCATGTTTGGTCTTATTGCAGGCGGACAAGCCGCCCGGATTTACTATGGTCTCGACGTTCAAGTCGGCAGCTTTCACGTACCGATGATGCTAAGTTGGGCGGTCGCGGGCCTTGCCGCGTTGTTGTGCGTCATGTTGTTTCGAGAAGCTAAAGCTTGACCGGATCGCCAATTTATAAAGCCTATTCGGTCAGCGAGCATCGCGCCGACGTTGCGGCGCATGTCGTCGGCGTCGCGTGCGGTATTGCCGGCACAATCGCGTTGATGCTCACGGCAGCGCCGGGCGGTTTGCTCGTCGTCACCGGGGCACTGCTCTACGCGATCGGTTTGGTCGCGATGTTGAGTTTCTCGGCTGCCTATAATCTCTGCCCGCCCTCACCCACGAAGGAATGGCTACGTCGTCTCGACCACGCCGCGATCTTTGTGATGATCGCAGGCACTGTCACGCCGTTCGTGATGAACCGTGTGGGCGGTCCGTGGGGGTTCGGCGTGCTCGCGGGTGTGTGGACGGTTGCGGTGCTCGGCGTTGCAATGAAGCTCTTGTTCCCACGCCGGTGGGAGTTGCTCAGCATCGCGCTCTATGTCGGTTTGGGTTTGTCGATCTTCGTCGTGGGCGAACAGTTGACGCGCGTGATCTCACCAACGAGCCTTTGGTTGTTGGTTGCGGGCTGCGTAATCTATCTCGCGGGCATCGTGTTTCATCTATGGGAACGGCTGCCATTTCAGAACGCAGTTTGGCATTGGCTCGTGTTGTTGGCGGCAGCGTTGCACTACGGTGCAGTGATTCACGAAGTAGCAGCCGCGACGATGGCGCATTAGCGCCGTTTCTGCGAATTTCCTTGCTTCTTTGGCGCATTGCACATATACAATGCGCGTGACGGCAGCACATTTTTGAAGTGCGGATCCCAAGGGCGCGTGTATCGCGCGCGCGTGACCGGTTCTCTACCTCAGACAAAATGCAACGCTTTTCACACCGCCATGGGCATATCGCCCCGGCGGCAACTTTGTTTTGAGGAACGGCGTCAATGGCGACCAAAGGTACGGTCAAATTTTTCAATACGACGAAAGGCTTCGGCTTTATCGCACCCGACGGCGGCGGCAAGGACATCTTCGTCCACGCGACGGCGGTTGAACGCGCCGGCTGGCGCGGCTTGAGCGAAGGTCAACGCCTCTCGTTCGAAACCGAGAGCGATCCGCGCGGTTTGAAAGCAGTCAATCTCAGCGAGGAATAAACTCGCATCCCGTGAGGGGCGGCGCCCATGCGCGTGCCGCCCTTCGCGCCTCACAATCAGCGCTCATCCTCACCGGAGGTGTTATGAACAGAGAGACCGAAAAGGCCGCGAGGGAACAGACGAACGCTGGCCCCCAGATCGTCGACCTACGCGCGCGTGTGCCGCAGATGGCCGATGACGCTCTGAACAGCCTGCTCGCCAATGCGCGGCGCCTGATTGATACGGGCTCGAAGGTTCAACGTGCCGGCGCCGGAGATCTGATCCCCGTTATCGAAGCGGAGCTCGCTGAGCGAGCGGCGGCAAAGGCAGCCGCGGCTGCCGCGAAAAAAGCTACCGTCAAAAAGGCGAAAGCGAAAGTCAGCGCAGACTAGCGCTTTCGCTGTTGCGGTCGCCGTTGGCGGCGGCCGCTTTGTGTCCCACCTAATCCGATACTTCAACCTTGCGGCGCCACAGGAAGTGTACCGGCTGCGAGGCTGTTTTGCGTCCGACGAAGGCCAGGTAGGCCGCATACATCGTCACGGCTGCCGATGCGTAGTTGTGCACCATCTGCTCCGGACCGCAGGGCAGTACCGTCGCCCACAGACCGTAGAGCGTTCCCGCCGCCCCTAAAATTGCCCCCCAGATCCCACGCGAGCGATACCAAGGTTTGCTCCACGTCACATGCGACACGACGTTCTCCTACGTTGCGCCGTTGATGTGGGGTGCGGTTATGACGTTTTCGCGAACCCCCGCGTTCGCGTTACCTCGACAGTCCTTCGCGGAAACTCGGGTACATCGGTGCCCACGCCAATGTTTCACGCGCGCGGGTGTTCTTGAGGCGGAAGGACGGGAAGCCTGCGCGTCCACCCGATTCGACTGTCCCCTGCCCTGCCAGCGCTGCGACGTAGCCGAACACGTCGCGCCACTGTGGCGGAGCGTCATCGCAAACGATCAGCCGCGTGCGTGAGGGCCAGCGCTTGAGCGTCGCCACAGTCGCTGCCGCCATGTCGGCGATGTGTACGAGCGAAACGAAATCTGAACCGTCGCCGGGTAAGCGTAGTTTCCCGGCAGCTGCGAGCGCGTGCCACCCGTCGTCGAACCCGGTGCCGGGTCCGTAGAACAATCCGCCGCGCAGGATCACCCAATCGAGTGCGCTGGCCGTGACGAGATCCTCCATGACGAGCGCCGCGCGGATCGCTTTTCGGCGACGCTGTCGCCACTCGCGTCGGCGACGCTGTCTTCGTTGGACCATTCGGGCCCGCGTGCGTTGACCATGCCGATGCTCTGCTGGATCACGCGCTTCACGCCCGCTTGGCTGCACGCGGAAACCCAGTTCGCGGTGCCTTCGCTGCGGACGCGATCGTTCGCATCGAACGAGCCCCGCCCGGCGGGTCCGGGCAACGAGGTCGCGAGGTTCACACCAACGTCGCAACCGGCAAGCGCCGCTGTCAGCGAGCCGACGTCGAAGATGTCCGCTGTCGCGATCTCGGCGCCGCACGCGCGCGCCACTCCGGCCGCCTCCGGTCTGCGTACCAGTGCGCGCACGTTGTATCCGGCCGCGACGAGCCGCGGGATGAGGTGCCGGGCGTAAACTCCGTTCGCGCCCAAGACGGCAATCCGTTCGCTCAAATGTGATCACTCCGATCGATAGCGGTGGAGCTAAAGAGCGTCCGGCCAGCCAGCGGTCAAGTTCCAGCGTTGACTTTGATCTGGGCGTATCTGATCGAATGAGGCCCGCTAGGAGGGGCGCTCGATGAAATTAGCGCGTGTCATTCTGTTTACCGCTCAGATGGATGCGATGAGCGAATTTTACGGAAAGGTGCTTGTCCTCAAGCAGGTCACCAGCGAACCGGGGTGGCGCGAATTCGCTGCGGGCGGGGCGCGCATCGCGGTGCACTCAGGCCCCTCGTCACCCGGTCGCAAGGGGCCGAAGATTGTCTTCCACGCGAAGGACGTCGCCGCATTGCGCGCTAAGCTCGTCGGACGCGGCGCAAGCTTGGGCAAGGTTCGGGACGGCGACGAGATGTGCCTCTGCGACGGCAAGGACCCCGACGGCAATCCCATTCAGCTGTCTAATCGGTAAGGCCCAAGCGCCGGAGGGCACGGATGCCAATTCAAAATGTGACGCCCATTCTGAACGTCTCCAGCGTGGCCGACAGCATGGTGTGGTTCGAACGTCTGGGTTGGAA
The DNA here is from genome assembly GCA_031365165.1 of Alphaproteobacteria bacterium. GTDB lineage: Bacteria > Pseudomonadota > Alphaproteobacteria > Micropepsales > Micropepsaceae > SZUA-430. The sequence goes on along the minus strand of JANLXP010000260.1, from coordinate 2,332 downwards.
ACGCGGATTCAGTTGGCCGGAAGGCAACGCCGCGCCCGATTTCGGCAGCGTGAGCAGCGAGAAGGCCGAGATATTTCTCTGCCGCGGCGCGCAAGGCTCGCGCGGGACGATCATGCCGCGCTTTGCGGGCGATGACGCCACGGACGGTGTCTGGATGAGTTGGTGGGTGGCATCGCCCGCCGAGCTCCACCGGAACGCCCTCTCGCTCGGCATGATCGTTACGCACCCGCCGACAAACGAAGTGTGGGGTGTGCGCGAGTTTCATTTGCGCCATCCCGACGGACACATGTTCCGCGTGAGTGCCGGACTGGGCGAAGACTGATCTCAGTTTTCGCTTGGAGCGTGCACGGCCACGCCGTCCCCTCGAATGGCCGGTCTGTGCGATTGCGTTACACTTCGCGCACAGAACAGACAGGGGAATTCATATGCGCGTTGTGGTCGCGGGGGTGCTCGGTGGCATCGCTATGTTCGTTTGGACATCGGTCGCTCACTTGATGACGCCGCTCGGCACGTTGGGATTTTCTCAGATAGCCGGAGAGGCGACGGTGTTGCCGGCACTCGCGAGCGGCGTTGGCGAAAAGCCCGGTCTCTACATTTTCCCGTGGGTCGATCCGAACGATCCAAAGGCGGAAGAAGCCTACATGCAGAAGGCCCAGACACTGCCGTCCGGCCTCCTGCTTTATCGCCCAGCGGGCGGGGCCAATATGATGTCGCCCGCGATGCTCGGTGCCGAGTTCGCCAAGGAGACGGCGCAGGCGCTGATAGCGGCGCTGCTGCTGTCACTCACTGCGATTGGCGCTTACGCTACGCGCGTAACCTTCGTTGCGCTCATCTACGTCTCGTCGGCGCTCGCGACGAATGTCTCTTATTGGAATTGGTATGGCTTCCCGCTCGACTACACGCTTGGACAGATCACGATTGAGATCGTCGCGGGCTTGGCAGCGGGGCTGGTGATTGCTGCGATTGTCCGTCCAAAGGCGGCACCAGCGCCCGGCTAACCGGCTTCGAACAGGACGCGGTGGCGGGCTTCGATCTTGGGCCAAAGAGCTGCCGCTTCGGGCAGATCGAGCGCGAAGATGCTGCAAAGCGTCTCGACGTACTCGCGCGCGGAGCCGATTTCGCGGGTCGTGGCGCCGGCCCCGGTGAAGGTGAGAACTTTGCCCCGCATCATGGCAAAGCGGCCGTCAGGCAAGTGACGTTGCGCGACCGCGTTGAGCACGAAGCCTGACTCCGGGCTTGTCTGAAGGAACGCGCAGCGTTCGTCCAAGAGCGCTGGGCTTGCTGGCGCAAGCTGGAAGTCGAATGACGTCGCGCCGGACTGCGCGGCGTCCTGGAAGCGCCACCAACCGGGCTCGAACTCCTCCAACGCGAACGCGAAGTGCCGCTGGTGCATTGTTCCCGCTTTCAGCGGCATGGGTTCGACCAGGCCGTCGCCAAAGCCCACATCGGCGAGATAAGGCTGGTCGAGGTCGACGCGCAGGATCAGATGGTTTCCGATCGCAGCGTCGCCGCGCATCACACGCATAACACCGCCCGCCATGCGCGTGACCTTGAAGCCGATCTCGTCGAGCGCCCAACCGAGCAGGCCGTTCATCTCGTAGCACCAACCGCCGCGGCGCCGGACGACGAGCTTCTCGAAGCTCGCCGCAGGATCGCGCGTCAACGGACGGGCGAACTGAACATCGAAATTCTCGTAAGGGATGTTTTCGACGTGCCCGCGATGAAGGCGGGTCAGCGTGTCGAGATCGGCTCGGGGTTTGCCTTCGAAGCCGACGCGATCGAGATAGGATTGGAGGTTCACTGTGGCCCCTGCGTTGCACCGTGACAGCGTATTCACTTTTCTGTCCGCGTCCAAAGCCTAGGGTTTCCGCATACCGTCGCCAAGTTCGATTTTGCCGGATCAAGCGATGGGCCGGAGGGACGACATTGATTGAGCGATTTGTAACGGCTGCAGCGTTCGTCGCTGCGATCGTACTCACCCTTGCTGCGCCTGTCCGCGCTGACGACGGGCCCTATCCGCGCCCGGTTCCGCCGGACATCGTGAAGCAGATTCAGACGCCCGCAAAAGTCTCCGTCGACGGCAGCACGTTGCACGTCGACGGTATAATTATCGACGAGGCCGTCAACGAGGTGGAACGTCAACTGCGCGCCGCGGGAAGCAATCCCATACGCTCGTTGGTGATCAGATCCGGTGGCGGCGAAGGAAACGCAGGGATCCGCTTCGGTGAAATCGTGCGGGATTGGAAGCTCGCTGTCACCGTGGACCACCGTTGCATGTCGTCATGCGCGAACTATGTCGCGCTGGCGGCCCGCGAACTTTACGTGCCGGACG
>JANLXP010000242.1:0-1700 GCA_031365165.1 Alphaproteobacteria bacterium | reverse complement strand
ACCCAGAAGGGATAATCAGTGGTCCGCTTCGAGAATGTCGGGATGCGGTACGGACTTGGGCCGGAAATCCTCCGTGACATTTCGTTCACGCTCGATGCCGGCTCATTCCACCTGCTCACGGGGCCGTCCGGGGCGGGAAAGACGTCGCTCCTCAAGCTGATCTACCTGGCGGAACGGCCGTGCCGCGGGGCGATCTCGATGTTCGGACGGGATATTGCCACCACGCCGCGCGACGAGTTGCCGGCGCTGCGGCGGCGGATTGGGGTCGTGTTTCAGGAGTTCCGGCTGCTCGACCATTTGACGGTGTTCGAGAACGTATCGCTGCCGCGCCGCGTGATGGGCGAGAGCGAGGGACACTATCGTGCGGAGGTGGAAGAGTTGCTGTCGTGGGTGGGTCTCGGCAACCGGCTGAACGCGAAACCGGCGACGTTGTCGGGCGGCGAGAAACAGCGTGTGGCGATTGCGCGTGCGGTCGTCGCGAAGCCTGAGCTGCTGCTCGCGGACGAACCGACGGGCAACGTGGACCCGGAAATTGGTGGACGGATTATGCGGCTTTTCATCGAGCTCAATAAGCTCGGCACCTGCGTGATGATCGCGACGCACGATACGCGCATCATGGAGCGCGTTCCGGCCTCGCGCATCTATCGGCTGGCGGAGGGCAAGCTCACGGTCGCCAAGCCGCACGAGTTTATGGCGGAGGCGAAGCGCGCGTGAACCCTTCCCGGTCATCGGGCTTGATGCCTGCCGAAAGTGCGTCGGGTGCCACGCTGCACACGATCGTTGCGGTGATGAGTTTTCTCGCGTGTTTGTCGCTGGGCTTCGTGTTGACGTTGGGGCGGCTCGCGTCGGAGTGGACGGACGGGCTTTCGGGATCGGTGACGGTGCAGCTTTTGCCGTCGCCGCAGATCTCGCAGGACGATCAGGTGAAAGAGGCGCTTCGGCTGGTCAAGAATTGGCCCGGCGTGTTTGCGGCCCGTGCGCTTAGCCGTGCGGAGTCCGAGAAGATGCTGGAGCCGTGGCTCGGCGAGGGGAACGTGTTGCAGGATTTGCCGGTGCCGCAGCTGATCGAGGTGACGCTGCAACCGGGACCGGTGGAGCTTGAAGGTTTGGGACGTGCGCTTGCCGACGGCGTGCCGGGGGCGCAGCTCGACGATCACAAGCGGTGGAACGCGGAACTCGCGGCGTTTGCAACGTCGTCGGAAGCGGTCGGATGGTCGGTGTTATTGCTCATCACTTTGGCGACGCTTGCGATCGTGATTTTTGCGACGCAAGCGGGCTTGCAGGCGCATCGCGAGATCGTCGAGGTCGTGCATATGATCGGTGCGCGGGACGTCTTCATTGCGAACGAGTTTCAGCGGCACTTTATGTGGCTGGGCGTGCGGGGCGGGATCATCGGGTTGATCCTCGCGGCTGTGACACTGGTCGGCAGCAGTTTTCTGATGGATAGCCGCGAGGCGCCTGTCGGCGCACAATACCTGCCGCAATTCGTGAGTTCGCCGCTGCATTACACGTGGCTGCTCTTCGTGCCGGTGATGATGGGCTTGATCGCCATGTGGACGGCGCGGTTCACGGTCTTGCGCGTGCTCGGCCGGATGCCATGAAGCTTGTGATGCTGGACCGCGACGGCGTGCTCACGCACGAGCGCGACGGCTTCGTCAAGCATCCGGGCGAACTCAAGCTGATCGAAGGCTCGGCCGGCG
>JANLXP010000230.1:0-15720 GCA_031365165.1 Alphaproteobacteria bacterium | reverse complement strand
TGCCATGCCGCCGGCGCCGGTGTCGAACGGGAGGTTCGACACCACGCCGATGGTCGGCTTCTTTTCGCGGATCAGTTTGTAGATAAGGTTCGTGATGTCGAACTCGAGGTATTTTTCGCGATCTTCCAGGAAGAACGGGATGACCTCGCGGCCGCTGACTTGATTGGTACCGACAAGGCCGAAGTAGATTTTCTCACCGGCCGGGGTCGGCGCACCCGTCACGCCTTGGGCGACGGCCAGGTCCTCTTGCTCGGTCAAGGGTTCAGGGTCGATGATTTCTAGCTTCAGCTTGCCGTTCGAAATGCTCTCGTACTGACGCAGAAGATCACGCACGCGCGCGCCATAGGCGCGGATGGCGGCGTATTTAACCGAGAGCTTCTCGGAGAAGAAGAAGCGGATCGTTACCGGTTCCGGTGCCGAGCGCAGCGTGTTCTTCGTGCCTTCGCTGACGGTGTAGAGGCCGGCCTGCGTCAGGTCGAGCCGCGCGGAAGAAAACCAGGCGTCGGAGAAAATGTTGACCGCAAAGAACAGCACGACGCTAAGAGCAATCGCGGCGGCAGCAATGGTCGATCTGGTCCAGCGCATGGCCATCACCCTGCCCGCTTCAGGTCGATCACGACCACGTTGATAAACAGGAACAGCGCGATCAAAGCGCCGAAGAAGACCAGGTCGCGGAAGTCGATCACGCCTTCCATGATCGCGGCGAAGTGGGTCAAGAAGCTGAACGAAGATATCGCGTTGACGATCGCCGTCGGCGCCCAGCCTTGGAAGAAGTCGAGCACGATGTCGTGGCCGGAGATCGTGATCAGGAAGCAGGCGACCACGGTCACGACGAACGCGATCACTTGGTTGTTCGTGAGCGCCGAGATGCACGAGCCGATCGCGAGGTAACCGCCGGCCATCAGCCAGCTGCCGAGATAACTTGCGAAGATCACGCCGTTGTCGGGCGCTCCTAAGTAGTTGACCGTCAACCAGATCGGGAACGTGAGGAGAAGCGCGATGCCCGCGAATACCCATGCCGCCAAGAACTTGCCCACGACCGCGGCACTGACGGGAATGGGCAACGTAAGCAGGAGTTCGATTGTGCCCGACTTTTGTTCTTCGGCCCAAAGGCGCATCGATAGGGCCGGGATCAGGAACAGATAGAGCCACGGATGGAAGCCGAAGAAGACGTCGAGTTCGGCGCGGCCGGTGTTGAAGAACTGGCCGAAGTAGAATGTGAACGAGCCCATCGCGAGCAAGAAGATCACGATGAAAACGTAAGCCAGCGGCGTTGCGAAATAGCCGAAGAACTCGCGGCGGAAGACGGCGGAGGTTGCGTTCCAGAAGCTCACGCGCGGCCCTCCGCATTGATTTCGGCGTCGGGCGTGGTCAGCGCGCGGAAGACGTCGTCGAGGCGTCGTGTAGGCGATTTCGCGAGCAACTCGGCCGGCGTGCCATCGGCGACGATTTTGCCCTTGTCGATGATAATCGCGCGCGTGCAGACGGCGTCGACCTCTTCCAAGATATGGGTCGAGATGATGATCGCCTTTTCCGCGCTCATGGATTTGATGAGGCTGCGTACCGCTTGCTTCTGGTTCGGATCGAGACCGTCGGTCGGTTCATCCATGATGAGGACCGGCGGATTGTGCAGGATCGCTTGCGCGAGACCCACGCGGCGTTTGAAGCCCTTCGACAAAGTTTCGATGCGCTGGTCCAACACCGACTGAAGGCCGGTGCGGACGACGGCTGTATCGATTGCTTTCTTCGCGGCGTCGTCCTTCAAGCCCCGCACTTGGGCGATGAAGCTCAGGAATTCGACCGGCGTCATATCGGGATAAGCGGGTGCGCCTTCAGGCAGATAGCCGATCGCGCTTTGCGCTTCGAACGGTTGCTCGACCACATCGTGACCGCACACGGTGATCCGGCCTTCGCTTGGCGCGATGAAGCCCGTGATCATTTTCATCGTGGTCGACTTGCCGGCGCCGTTTGGCCCCAGGAACCCCAACACTTCGCCCTTGGCGACCTTGAGCGATATGCCACCAACAGCGGTCAACTCGCCGAAGCGGCGGACCAAGCCTTCGATTTCAATCATGGGAGAAAAAATGGCTCAATTGCGGGCTTGCCAATACGCGGAAACGCCCTGCAACCGCAAGTGTTCTGTTTGTTAGACGCGCAGCATCAGGCCGCCGTCGACGTTGAGGCCGTGGCCGGTGACGAACGCGCCATCGTCGGAAGCGAGGAACAGGGCCGCCTTCGCGAGGTCTTCAGGCTGCCCTAGACGGCGTAGCGCCGACTTCTTGGCCCAGATGTCGGCGACATCTGGCCGCGCATCCCAGAGCGCGCTCGTCATGCCCGTGCGGATGGCGCCTGGCAGCAGATAGTTCGCCGTGATCTTGAACTTGCCGAGTTCGAGAGCCAGCGTGCGGGTGAAGCCGGCTACGCCCGCCTTGGAGGCGCAGTAGGCCGAGAGGCCGTAGTCCGTGCCTTCGGCCATCACCGAGGCCACGTTGATGATCCGGCCCGCGCCGCTGTCGCGCAGATGCGGGATCGCGGCCTGGCAGATCAAGAACGGTGCGGTCAGATTCACGGCGAGCGTTCTGTCCCACACTTCACGCTTGAACTCTTCGGCGAGCGCATTCGAGGCGACGCCGGCATTGTTCATCACAATGTCGAGACGGCCGAATTGCTTCACCGCGGTTTCGACGATTTTCTTTGGTGCGCCGTCGGCGGCGATGTCGATCTCAAGACCGGTGCCCTTACCCGGAAGGTCGACGGTCAGAACCCTCGCGCCTTCTCTTGCGAAGAGTTCTGCGGTCGCCTTGCCGATGCCGGAGCCCGCGCCCGTGACGATCGCGGCTTTGCCTTCGAGACGCATGAAAAAACCCTCGCCTTGCAGGAGGGAGTTTTTCACATGTCAGTATGGGGAGCTAGAGGCGGTTGGCTCGAGGTTTGGATAAAGCCGCGAGGGGGGCTGGGGGCTGATGGTCCGAGGCCTTCGCCGTACCATCGAGCCAACCGTTGAATATGAAGATGGGCCCCGAACACGGCGCGTCAATGTTCGAAATAAGGCGGCACTATGGCCCCGAGTCACGGCTCGGCGAGGCGCATATGAACGGTTCGTCAGCTTGCGAGGCGTTCGGCGATAATCCGCATCGCTTGCGGGTTCGAGCCCATGATCGTGTGGGGGCTGTCGACTTCGATGTTTTCGGCCGTCGGGCCTTCTTCGACCAAGCAAGAGCGCCACGGAACGATGCCGTCTCTACGGGAATAGAACGCCGTGGTGGGTTGCGGCGGATTGCGCAGAAGATCCGGGCGGCGTTTCATGAACTCCGGATCGAAGTTGCCAGCCAACATTTCGGCAACCGGCGATAACGGCGTTGCGATTGGGAACCTGACCGGCGTGCCCAGTGTGACGACACGCACAATCTTGTCGGGCTCGTCTTTCGCGAGTTCGCGCGCGAAGAGGCCGCCGAGGCTGCGGCCGATCACCGTGACTTTTTTTCCAGAGCGTTCGCAGGCTTCGTCAAGCAGCGTCTCGCAGCGTTCGATCGCGGAGGACGTTGGTCCCAAGTTCAACCCCGAGCCCCAGCCCGTGGCGTCGTAGCCCACCGCCTTGAGCCAATTGATCAACCCCTTCGTCGCCCAATCGCCGGTGAGGAAACCGGGGATGACGAGGACGGCATGACCATCGCCTTTCGGCACGTTCTCGATCGGCGGTGCGGAGGACGGGCGGATCGCGAAAGCAACGAAGCTCCCGATGTCGCGCGCAGCGCCCCAAGCGGCGTCGAACGGGCGGTTCTTCGGATAGGCGGTGAGGGCGTTGCTACGCATGACTGACACGACACATAGCGCGGGGTTGCGGGCGGGTCCAATGCCAGTGCATCTAGGCGCCAACATATGAGGATAAGACCCATGGCCAAAGGCCTTCCGATTACCGACGCGCTGCTTGAGTACGTGATCGATACCGGCGTTCGCGAACATCCGATCCAGCGCAAGTGCCGCGATGAAACGGCCAAGATGGGGCCGCGTTCGATTATGCAGATCGCGCCGGAGCAGGGTGCGTTCATGGGCATGATCGCGCGACTGATGAATGCGAAACGCTACATCGAAGTGGGCACGTTTACGGGATACAGCGCGCTTTCCGTTGCGCTCGCGATGCCGGACGATGGCCATGTCGATGCGCTCGATATCAGCGAGGAGTACATGACGGTCGCGCGCGCATATTGGAAGGACGCGGGGCTGGCGCAGAAGGTCACTGGGCACGTGGCGCCAGCGATCCAAACGATGGAGCGGTTGCTGAAAGAAGGTGGAGCCGGTCGTTACGACTTCGCGTTCATAGATGCGGATAAACCGAGCTACGATGCGTATTACGAGATGATGCTGAAGCTCGTGCGGCCCGGCGGATTGATCGCGATCGACAATGTGTTGTGGTTCGGTCGGATCATCGATGCTTCCGACACATCACCCGACACCATGGCGCTCAAAGCGCTTAACGCGAAAATCAAGGGTGACGGTCGCGTCGATACGGCAATGTTGCCGTTTGCGGACGGGATTTTCATGTGCCGTAAACGCTGAAACCGGCTTGCCAAACGCGGCCAGCGGGTGAAGACTTTCGACCTGGATGGTTGACGAACCCATAGAGTTGTTCCGTGGCGAACGCCCCGCGCCACGGATCCAAGAGACGGGCGAGACCTCCGCGCACGCGCGGGAGCGCGGCGAACAAGTGATGTTCGACCGGCGCGAACTCAGCACAATTTTGAGCGTGTATGGCCGCAATGTCGCGGCAGGTGAATGGCGCGACTACGCGATCGGCGCTGGTAGGGATTTCGCGATTTTTGCGGTGTTCAGGCGGACCTCCGAGATGCCTCTCTTTCGCATCGAGAAGCGGCCGAAGCTTCGACACAAACAGGGGCTCTACGCAGTGGTCGGCGCGGCCGGCCAGGTTCTCAAGCGCGGGCACGATCTGACGAACGTGCTGCGCGTGCTGGAGCCCAAGCGGGTTCAGATTGTCGATCCGTAGCGAGCAAAGAAAAGCCCCGGCGCTTTGCAGGGCCGGGGCTTAATTCCTTCAATCCGATTCCGCCTAGTCGCGGTCGCCGATGAGCGACAGCAGGAATTGGAACATCGCGACGAACGAAATGTAGAGCCAAAGCGCGCCTAGAACCGAATAGCGCGCGGCGGTCGTTTCGTCGGCCGCTTGGTAGTACATCTGCTTGATCTGTTGCGTGTCGTAGGCAGTGAAGCCCGCGAAGACCAGCACGCCGATAGCGCTGACAGCAAAATTGAGCGCGGATGATGCCAGGAAGATGTTCACCACAGCCGCGATGAAGATGCCAACCATGCCGATGAACAGGAACTGCCCCATCCCAGACAAGTTTCGCTTCGTCGTGTAGCCGTAAAGGCTGAGCGAACCGAACGCGACGGCTGTGATCAAGAATACTCTCGCGATGCTCGCATCAGTGTAGACAGCAAACAGGAGCGAGAACGATACGCCGACGAGCGCCGCATAGAGCCAAAACAAGGCTTGCGCGGTTCCAGGGCTCAATTTGTTGATACGAATTTGCGTGTAGAGCGCTACGGGGACCGGTGCGAAAACTGCGACCCACCGCAACGGTGTCGTCCAAATCGCTTCCATGAGTGCCGGCTGCATCGACAGCACGAGCGCAATCGCGCCGGTCAACGCGACGCCGAGCGCCATGAACTGATAGACACCGATCATGTAGGTTCGCAGGCCCTGATCAAACGCTTGCGCGTCGGCGCTTGGGACGGCGCGACCGCTGTAGTTGACGTTCTCGTATTCCGACATTTGTTTCCTCCACAGGTTCGGCCGAATGGACCGAACGCAGACACACCCTGCGCATATCGACGCGTTCGGCCCCAATTTCAAGGGGAATTGCCGGGCAAGTCCTTCAGAAATAACAATAAACGACTGCTTTCAGGCGGTATTTGGCGCCACCCCAGCGAGATGAGGCTATGCGGTGCGCAGCGTTCGAGCGGCCGGGGTGGAAAGCGCGGTCCAGGTTGCGGCGATACCCAGGGCCATCGCGGCGACCGCGCCGCCAAGAACCACGGCGATCAAGGTCGACATCGACGGCACAAAGCTCGATTCCATCAGGAACTTGGCGACCGCCCAGGCCGCGGTCGTGCCAACGATCGCGGCGACAAAGCCTGCGCCTGCACCCAACGCCGCGAATTCGATCAGGTAGGTCGTCATCACTTGGCCCTTGGTCGCGCCCATGACCTTTAGGACCACTGCGTCGAACAGGCGGTGACGGTGGCCTGCGGCCAGTGCGCCAGCAAGCACGAGCAAGCCAGTTAGCAGCGTCACGAAGCTGGCCGCGCGGATGCCGCCGGCCAGCTGTTGGATCAGGTCGTTCGCGGTCTCCAACGCTTCACGGACGCGCACGACGGATACGTTCGGAAACTTGTTCGTGACCAGGCGTTCCACGTCGTCTTCGCGATCCATGCTGATGCGCGCGGTCGCCAAGTGCGAATGCGGGGCGGTTTCCAAAACGCCGGGCGAGACGATCATGATGAAGTTCATGCGCGCGTTCGAGAAGTCGACATTGCGCAGGTTTGCGATCTTCAACGAAATGTCTCGTCCCAAAACGTTGACGGTGATCATGTCGCCAACCTTGAGGCCAAGGCCCTTCGCCAGATCCGTCGCGAACGATACGAGCGCCGGCCCGTCTCTGCCGACTTTGTAGTTCTCAGGCCACCATTGACCTTCGACGACTTGCTTGCGCGCGCCTTCGGGATTTCCGTAGGTGATGCCGCGGTCGCCATTCAGCGCCCATTTCGACTCGCGTGCGACGACGGCTTTTTCGGCCGGGATGTCATTCAACTTCACGATACGGCCGCGCACCATCGGCACCATGTCGAGTTCGGTGACGCCTTTGGCGCCCCTGACAAGTGCTGCCAGCGGTTTGGCTTGGTCGGGTTGGATGTCGACCAAGAAGAAGCTCGGCGCTTCGGCGGGTATTTCCTCTTGCATGCGGCGGCGGATGTTCGCGTCGGTGAGCGCGATCGCCGCCAGTAGCGCCAGGCCTAAGCCCAATGACAGAATCACCGCAGGCGTGGGTGCGCCGGGACGATAGATGTTGGAGAGCGCAAGGCGCGCCATCATGAAACGTGGGCGCGGTACATGCCGTGCGAGCCACATCATGCCCCAGGCCGTCGCGCGTAGGAGCAGGAACGCAGCTGCGACGCCGACCGCAAATCCTGCAGCGAAACGCAAGTTCGGGGTTAGCAGGAGCGCGAGCGCTGCGAGCAGCGAAAACGCTGCGACGGTTGCCACGATATAAGTGGGCTTCGGCAAGCGACGGTTCGGCGCCACGAGGTCACGGAACATGACGGCGGGCGAGGTTTCCATCGCGCGCGCGAGCGGCCAGATCGCAAACGCGAGTGCCGTAACAAGGCCAAACGCAGCGGCCGCTCCGATCGGCGTCCAATAGAGGCCGAACTCCGCTTCGAACGGCAGAATCCGCGCGAGCGCGAATTGCGCCAAGATCGGTAACATCGCGCCGAGCACCAATCCCACCCCGACACCGATCACCGCGAGCGCCATCACTTCGGCCAAGAACATGAGGAAAATGAAGCGGCCGCTGGCGCCGACGCATTTGAGCGTTGCGATGTCGTCACGCCGGCGGTCGAGATAGGCTTTCACGGCGCTGCCAATGCCAACGCCGCCCACGACGAGGGCCGTCAAACCCACGAGGATCAGAAAGGCGCCAGCTTGCTCGATGAAACGGCGGACGCCTGGCGCCGCGTTCCAGCGGTCGCGTACTTGCCAGCCGGCCTGGGGGAAGGCGGCGTTTAGTTTGTCTACCCACTGCGTGACTTGTTCGCGCGAAGCGATGCCTTGCGGGAGGGCGACACGATAGTTGTAGTTGATCAAGCTGCCTGGCTGGACGAGGCCGGTAGCGCGCAACGCAAATTCCGAGATCAGGACGCGCGGGCCCAGGGTGAACCCGCCAGCGACGCGGTCGGGCTCTTGCCGGACAACGGCGCGAAGCGAGAACAAGGCGCTACCGATCTTGACGATGCCGCCTTCGGGGATGCCGAGCTTGGCGAGCAGGCGCTCGTCAACCGCCGCGCCAAAGACGCCTTCGCGGTTGGCGAAAAGTTCGCTTAGCGGCTGGCGCGGCGAGACGTCCGCTACGCCGAAAAGCGGATAGGCGAAGTCGACCGCCTTCAGTTCAACGAGCGCGCGGGCGTCGTGGCCTTGCGCAATCGCCATGGCGCGCAGTTCGGCGACCATCGAGACTTTGCCGTTGGCGGCCAACCACTCGCGTTCCTTCTTGCCGAGTTCGCGTTGCGTCAGGCGCACTTCGACATCTCCGCCCAGGAGATGCTGGCCTTGGCGCGAGAGACCTTGAAGCAGCGCTTCCGAAAGCGAGCCCACACCGGCGATGGAAGCGACGCCCAAGATCAAGCAGGCAAGAAAAATTCGGAAACCGGACAGGCCGCGCCTCAACTCCCGGCGCGCGAGGCGCAATGCGACGGCGATGTGTCTCATTCGGCGACGGCGACAACCGCCGCCTCAACCGGCGCTTCCTCAACGTGGTGCGTGCCGTCTTCGATTGACTCGATGTAGCCGTCGCGCAGCTTTACAATGCGGTCGCAGCGCTGAGCGAGCGCTTCGTCGTGCGTGACGAGGATCAGCGTCGAGCCGCGCTCGCGCTGAAGCTTGAACATCATCTCGATGATCTCTGCGCCGGTGCGGCCGTCGAGGTTGCCGGTTGGCTCGTCGGCGAAGAGCAGGCTTGGACGCGGTGCAATCGCGCGCGCGAGCGCTACGCGCTGCTGCTCGCCACCGGAAAGCTGGCTTGGGTAGTGGTCGAGACGATGGCCGAGGCCAACGGCGATCAGCTCTTCCTTCGCTTTATCGAACGCATTCGGGATCAGCGCGAGTTCGAGCGGGACGGCGACATTTTCGAGAGCCGTCATGGTGGGGATCAAATGGAACGACTGGAAGACGATGCCGACGTTGCCCCGGCGGAAGCGGGCCGCTTCGTCTTCGCTGAAGTTCGAGAGCACCTGCGATTTGACCGTAACCTTGCCCGAGGTCGGCCTCTCCAGCCCCGTCATGACCATCAGCATTGTCGATTTGCCGGAGCCCGACGGGCCAACCAATCCAACGGCCTCGCCTTGGCGGATCACCAATTCGATACCATTGAGGATATTGACGGGCCCCGCCTGACTCATAAGTGTGAGCTTGACGGCCTCGAGGCGGAGGATTGGGTCAGTGTTCAACGAGCGCTGCATGCGCAACGGACTACCAACGAGAGGCGTTACGGAGCAAACCCGATATGGGACGCGCTGGGCCATTTCCAACGCGATTTCGCTGATTCTCGCGATCTTTCTCATTGGAATCAACGGATTTGCTGGGGCTGCGGCGAAACCGATCAAGATAGTCGCCATCGGCACCAGTTTGACACAGGGGTACAACCTGCCCCCGGGAACGGAATTCACAACCGTTCTGCAGGCTCAGCTGAAGGCCAAAGGGCACGACGTCACGGTCGTCAACGCAGGGGTTTCGGGCGACACGACGGCCGGTGGCCTTGCGCGGCTCGACTGGGCGCTCAGCCAGGACACCGTGGGCGCTATCGTCGAGTTTGGCTCAAACGACGCGCTTAGGGGCTTAAGCGTGACCGAGACGCGCAAGAACCTCGATCAGCTGCTCGTGAAGCTGAAGGCACGCAAGATTGCGGTGCTGTTCACGGGCATGAAGGCGCCGCGGAACTTGGGGCCTGAATATGTGGGGGCGTTCGACGCGATCTATCCTGAGCTTGCGAAACAGCACGGCGTCCTGTTCTACCCGTTCTTTCTCGAAGGCGTGGCCGCGAACCTCAAGCTCAATCAAGCGGACGGCATCCATCCGAACGAAGCCGGCACGAAAGTGATCGTGAAAGGGATGCTGCCCTACGTCGAAAAGTTGCTGTCGCAAATCAACGCCGAGGCCACTCCGGCCACACACTGATCGGAACATATCGAATGGAATATCGCGAACTTGGACGCACGGGCGTCAAGGTGTCGGCACTTTGCCTGGGCACGATGACGTGGGGCGAGCAGAACACCGAAGCCGAAGGCCATGCGCAGATGGACTATGCGCTGGCGCAAGGCATCAACTTCTTCGATACGTCCGAGATGTACGCCGTGCCGCCGAAACCCACCACGCAGGGCTCGACGGAGCGGATCATCGGCTCTTGGTTCAAGGCGCGAGGCACGCGCGACAAGGTGATCCTGGCGACGAAGGTGGCGGGGCGCTCGCCGATGACTTGGCTGCGCAAGGATGGCGCGCCGAGCGAGCAGACGCCGAAGCAAATTGCCGAGGCGGTGGATTCCAGTTTGACGCGTTTACAGACCGATCGCATCGACCTCTATCAACTGCATTGGCCGGATCGGCCGGTCGCTATGTTCGGCGCTTCGGGCCTTACCTATAAGCATATCGAAGCGTCGACCGTTCCCGTTGAAGACATTCTTGGTGCACTTCAGGATCACGTGAAGGCTGGCAAGATCCGTTGGATCGGGCTTTCGAATGAAACAGCGTGGGGTGCGATGACGTTTGTGCACCATTCGACGGCGAAGGGTCTGCCACGGGTGCAGTCGATTCAGAACGCGTACAGCCTGGTCAACCGGTCGTTCGAGATTGGATTGGCCGAGATCGCGCATCGCGAGAGCGTCGGATTGCTCGCTTATTCGCCGTTGGCGCAAGGATATTTGACGGGCAAATATCAGGCGGGCGCAATGCCCGCGAACTCACGAAAGGCTTTGTTCAACCGCTTGCAGCGCTACGAGAAATCGGAGACGGGGCCTGCGATCGACCGCTATCTCGCAATCGCCAAGCGGTTCGATCTCGATCCGGCGCAGATGGCGCTGCAGTTTGCGACCACGCGGCCGTTCGTGACCTCGAACATCATCGGCGCCACGACGATGGAGCAACTGAAAACCAACATCGCGAGCGTGAACGTCACTTGGAGCGACGCGCTTGAAAAGGCCGTTGACGAGGCGCACCACGCGCAGCCCAACCCCGCGCCCTGATGATCCGCCTCTTCACCGCGATCGAGATTCCGCAAGCCGTGCGAATGCGGCTTTCGTTGTTGCAGGGCGGCGTGCCAGGGGCGCGCTGGTCGCCGCCGGAGAATTTGCATCTCACGTTGCGGTTCATCGGCGAAGTCGACGAGGCGACGGCAAACGACATCGATGACGTGCTGAGCGCGCTTCATGTGCCGGCGTTCGAGTTGACGCTGAAGGGTGCCGGCGAGTTCGGCGGGCGCGATCCGCATGCGCTGTGGGTGGGTGTTGCGCCAAACGAGCCGCTGATGCGGCTTGCAGCGAAGATCGAGAGCGGGCTGCAGCGAATGGGTCTCGCCGCCGAAACGCGTAAATATTCGCCGCACGTGACGCTGGCACGGCTGCGCGACGCGCCGATGGCGAAGGTGCGCGAGTTCTTGGCGGTGCACGCACCGTTCGACAGCGGACCATTCGCGGTCAACGCGTTCACGCTGTTCTCAAGCCACGGAAGTTCGAACGGCAGCTTGTACCGCCCCGAGCGCTCATATGCGCTCGGCGCCTAGTCGTCCATCATTTCGGCTTCGATGCGTTCCATGTCGGCGTCGCTGAAACCGAAGTGGTGGCCAATCTCGTGGATCAGCACGTGGGTGACGATGTCGCCTAGTGTGATTTCCGAGTCGCTCCACTCATCGAGGATCGGACGCCTGTAAAGGAAGACGATATTTGGTTCGCGCTGCGGATCACTTTCCTGCTGCTCCGTTATGCCCACACCTTGGAAGAGCCCCAGGATGTCGTATTGGGTCTCAAGTTCCATTTCCTCGACCACGTCGTCATCGGGAAAGTCTTCGACGCGGAAGATGATTTCGCCGCAGCGTTCGCGGAACTTCTTCGGCAGGCGTTCGAATGTTTCGCGGGCGAGCGTATCGATGTCTTCGGTCGTCGGCGCGGTCAGTTCGAAAAGCGTTTCGTTCGACATTGAGGGCCCTCGCCAGCGGATCGACTTTACGCGAAGATAGACCAGACCGCTTCAGGATTGGGAGAGTGTTCGTTGGGCCAGAAACTCGATACGGCGGCGCGTGCGGCCGCTTTGAAAGACCTGCACGGCTGGCGCGAGGACGCGTCGCGGGATGCGATCGTCAAGACGTTCGTCTTCGGCGACTTTGTCCAGGCGTTCGGCTTTATGACGAAGGTTGCGCTTGTTGCAGAGCGCATGGACCACCACCCGGAGTGGTCGAACGTTTACAAGACCGTCAACGTGCTCTTGACGACGCATGACGCGGGCGGGCTGACGATGAAGGACATCGAGCTCGCCCGCGCCATGGATCTGGCGTCGCGCGTCTAAGGGTTCGGCGTCGCCGGCGGGGGTGTCGTGGTGGTGCCGTCGGCAGGCGGTGTCGCCGGGGCTGCATCTGTGGCGGCCGGCGGTGTCGTTGTGGTTGGCGTGTCGGTCGCGGCGCCAGGGGTGCTGCCCGGTTCGACCGGAACCAGCACTTCTTCGGCGACCACGCGCAGAACGAGCGAGTTCAACCGCGAAATCGTTTCCGTTGAGGTGCCGCCAGCGACTTCGACGGTCACGGTGACCGGTACCGAGGCACCGTCGCGGAGATCGGACGGCGTGCCGACATAGGCGACCGCTTTCGAGAGTTGTTGGTCGGCACCGTTGCCGGTCCAGTCGCGCCATTCGCTAACCGTTGTTTCGCCACCGATTGAGACGATCACGCGTGCGACGCCGTCGCCAGCGACCGGTTGCGCCGGCGCTGCGGCTGCTGGTGTCGCGGTCGGCTTGTCGGCCGGCGGCGGCGTTGCGCCGTCTGTTGCGGGCGGCGGGGCGGCGCTATCGGTCGCGGGTGTCGCTGGCGTTGCGGTCGAATCCGCAACCGGTGCGGCTGGTGCCGCGGCGGGGGCAACAGCTGGCGGCGTGCCTGCCGACTTCATGAAGCCTTGAAGCGAGGCAATCGCTGCGACCGCGCGCTCGTTTGCGCCAAGCTTCAGATGCCACGTCGTCGAGAAGACCGACGATGTCGTCTCGCCGCCTTTGGCCACGAGTTCGAATTTTGGGAACTTCACGCTGAGCATGCGGCCGTCAGCCGATTGGCTCGCTTCCTGATCGGTCACCACTGTGACGGGGTTCAGCGTCATCGGGCCGGTAGGCTCCGTCGCGCTGCCGCCGACGAGGCCTGCGCCCGGGCCCGAGAGGAAGTACCACCCGGCGACGCCGAGAATGCCGGCAACGCCCGCGACGCCGCCGATGACCACATTGCGATTCATTTCAGATGTCCCCTTGGGTGATGTTCAGCGAATCCGCGCGGGACCTTACCGGCGCGCTGGTAGAGGGGCAAGTTTGCGAGGAATTGCCTACGCTTTCGGATAGAGCAGCATTTGCGTGCAGCGAAAGAGCGCGATTGCTTTGGCGTCGCCCTCGCGCCGGACTTCAGCGTCCCAGACCTGTGTCAATCTGCCGCCGTGCATGAGGCGCGCTTCGACTTCGATGGAACCGTCCGTCGCGGTGCCGAGAAAGTTCGTCTTGAGTTCGATTGTTGTGAACCCGATCGCTCCCTCGGGGCGCGAGACCATCGCGCCGCGGCCGCAAGCTGAATCGGCGAGCGCGATGACGCTCGCCGCATGCAGAAAGCCATTCGGTGCCATGTGGTGCGGTTTCACCACCATGCGTCCGCGCACGAGCCCGTGCTTGGTCTCGCCGAACTCGAGGCCGAGCAAGCCCGGCAGCGAGTTCGCGAAAGCATTATCGATCGCGGTCACCGAGGCGCCATGCGGATCGCGCCGTCGAGGCGAATGACTTCGCCGTTCAGCATCGAGTTTTCGCAAATGTGGCGCGCGAGTTTTGCGAATTCGTACGGGTGGCCTAAGCGCGAGGGGAACGGCACTTGCGCGCCGAGGCTTTTCTTCAACTCTTCAGGTGCACCCGCCATCAGCGGCGTGTTGAAGAGGCCCGGCAAAATTGTGCAACACCGAACGCCGTCGCGCGACAGGTCGCGGGCGATCGGTAATGTCATCCCGACGATGCCACCCTTCGAAGCCGAGTAAGCAGCTTGGCCGATCTGGCCGTCTTGGGCGGCGACGGAGCCTGTGTTGATGATGACACCACGCTCACCGTCTTCGGTCACCGGTTCGAGGGACAGCATGCCGGCGGCCGCTTTCGAAAGGCAGCGGAACGATCCCACCAGGTTGATTTGGATGATACGGTCGAAGTGCTCGCTCGGATGCGGTACGACTTCGTTCGTGTCCTTCTTGCGGCTTGCGGTCTTGATCGCGATGCCGGTGCCAGCGCAGTTGATCAAGATGCGTTCTTGGCCGAGTGCCGCGCGCGCCTTCTTGAAGCCGTCGAGAACGCTTTGCTCGCTCGTCACATCGACTTCGCAATAGACGCCCTCGATGTCGGCCGCGACTTTTTCGCCCTTCGCTTTGTCGCGGTCGAAGATGGCGACGCGGCATCCGGCGGCCGCGAGTTCGCGTGCGGTTGCTTCGCCGAGGCCGGAGGCGCCGACGGTGATGACGGCTGTGACTGCGCGATTGAGCTGCATGAGAGCGTTTCCTTTGCTAGATTGATTTGGCGCTTTCTTAGCGGCGGTTGACGTTTCAGGCTAGACGCGGTGGATTTCGGGCGGTTGTTGATTGTTGTGTGCGTCGTGCTGGTTGCGGCCGGGTTTTTTTGGCCGTATCTGGGGCGCCTCGGGCTCGGGCGCCTACCCGGCGATTTCGTGATCGAACGCGACGCCTTTCAAATATATATTCCGGTGACCACATGCCTCCTCATCAGCGCCGCGTTGACGCTAGGGATTTGGTTGTTACGCAAATGACCGCACAAATGCCGCCGCTTGAAGGCGAGATCTTGGCTCCCGAACGCATGGCGCGCGACGAGCGCATCGTGCGCGAAGGATTTTGGCGTCAGCTGCGCCGGTTCGTCGGCCGCATTCCTTTCGCGGAAGATGTGGTCGCGACCTACTACTGCGCCTTCGACAGCCAGACGCCGCTGGCGGCGCGCGCGGTGCTGCTCGGGGCCGTCGCCTACTTTGTGACGCCGCTCGATCTGATCCCGGACTTCATTCCGGGAATCGGTTTCACGGACGATGCAACGGTGCTTGCGACGGCGATCGCCGTTGCGGGTGCGCATATCCGCATTTGGCACCGCGAACGCGCGCGGCGCGCCTTGTTGATCGACGTGCGCATTTAAGGATCGACTAGCGGCGTAGCGGGATCAGCTGACGCAGGCGTTCGTCGCGGAAGTAGAGGCCGCCCCAAAGTATGACGCCCAGGCACACGCCGAACAGGGTGTGGCTGAAGAGCGGGCTGCCGACGCGGACGTGCGTTGCGATGGCGCCGCCGAGATAGCCCGTGACCAGGATTGCACCTAAAACCGCCGTGGGCGGCAACGCATAGAGCAGCGTCGCGACGAGCAACACTGCGCCCAACGCACGCGCCATGTCGGCGCCGACGAAGCCGAGTGGCGCGCTCGATTCCAGCACGATCGGCAAGGCGAGCAGTTTCATGGTCGCGTCGATCAGCAGGAAAGCGATAATGAGGCCGCTAAACGTCCAGCCGATGCGGCTCATTGTGGTGTTCGTCATGCGTCAGTTCCTAGCGAGTGAGTAGCGGGTTCGGGTTCTTTGCGTCGAGACCGGCGCTACCGTAGGGCCGCGTCAGTATCTCAAGCAAATGACCGTTCGGGTCGTTGAAGTACACGCCGCGGCCGTCGTCCCAATG
>JANLXP010000209.1:0-2063 GCA_031365165.1 Alphaproteobacteria bacterium | reverse complement strand
CCGACAACGCCCTGCCGGGCGTCAGTTCCTTTCGGGCATCACCGACGAATGCAGATGTTCGATTTTCCACTGACCGTCGTCAAACTCGTAGAGAAAGCTATAGCGCGCCCGCACGTCGGTCTTTGCGCCTGTGATCGCATCGGTCAGCGTCACAGTCCAGGTCCCGGCCCGCAGCGCCCAGTTGCAGCCCGACTTGATTGTGGACGAATCGATCCTTCCGACCGGGCTGTTTTTCAGGAACTTGACGAAGTAGTCGCGGACGCCGGCGGGGTCCGTGCGGGGCACGTTGGCAACGGTTGCCAGAAGGACGGCATCGTCGTCGAACAGGGCCGCCACGGCGTCGGGGCTCTTGCTCGCCCAGGCCGTGTTGAATGCGCCGAATTGCGCGTCGAGCTGGGCCGGGGTCAGCTTCACGCACGTCGTCTGCGCCATCGCCGGCGCCGCGGCAACCATCGCCAAACCTGCGAGGACGGAAGCGGACAATACACGATGCTTCATAGAAGTTTTCCTTTGGTCGTTGAGGATGAAACGGGTGCTCGTCGAAGAGCGGGCGCATGGCGGGTCTTCCAAAGCGACCAGGCGATGCCGGCGCCGATCAGAATGATGGTGACGGCCAAGCTCGCCATCGGCGGAAACTTCGCGCCGCTCAGCAGGAAATCGGACACGAAGATCTTGGCGCCGATGAACACCAGAACCGCAGCGAGGGCGTATTTCAGGTAGTGGAACCGGTCGATCATGGCCGCGAGCGCGAAGTAGAGCGCGCGCAGGCCGAGGATCGCCATAATGTTCGACGTGTAGACGACGAACGTATCCGTGGTGATCGCAAAGATGGCCGGCACCGAATCGACCGCGAACACGAGATCGGCAACGTTGATGACGACGAGCGCAAGGAACAGCGGGGTCGCCGCGCGAACCATCCGTCCCGTGCGCTGGTCTTTCACGGTGACGAAGAAGCGTTCGCCGTGCAGCTCCTTCGATACTCGCATACGGCTGGAGATCCAGCGAATGAAGGCGTTGTTCGCAAGATCGGGCGCTGCATCGCCGGCGAAGAGCATCTTGATGCCCGTCGCGATGAGGAAGGCGGCAAAGATGTAGAGCACCCAATAGGCTTCGCCGACCAGCGCAGCGCCCGCCGCGATCATGATGCCGCGAAGCACGATCACGCCGACGATGCCCCACAACAGCGCGCGATACTGATACTTCGCCGGAATGGCGAAAAAGCCGAAGATCAAGCTGATGACGAAGATATTGTCGATCGACAGCGCCTTCTCGATGAAGAAACCCGTGAAGTACTTCATCCCCAAGTCCTCGCCTTTTTCGGCCCAGACCCAGACACCGAAGGCCAGTGCGATCGAGATGTAGAACGCCGAGAGTTTGAGCGATTCCCCAATGCCCATAACCCGGTCTTCCTTGTGCAGGAGGCCAAGGTCGAATGCAGTGAGGACCACGACGATCGCTAGAAACGCCAGCCAGAACCAAACCGGCGTGCCGAGAAACGACAAGACCAGAAACGAGGTCATCAAATCTTCCTGAGGGTCGCCGTCAGCGGCGTGAAAAGAGTTGGGGCGGCGTGCACGAGATGAGAGGGCAATCCGGCACGCCGACCCTTCAGCGCAGGACGGCTAATGGGCGATGGAGCCGGCGCTGCGCCGCAATTGCAGCTCTGCAATCCTGTCCTTGAGCTTTAGGCGCAGGCGCTTGAGCGCTTTCATTTCATGTTGCCGCACCGCGTCGCGGCAGTTGTCGATGAGCCGGTTCAGCCGGCGGTGCTTCTGCTGCAGGCGTTCGAGATGGCGATCCATGTTCGTCCTCCGTGACGAGAACAAAATTGGCCAACCGACTTGATTGTTCAAATTGGATTACCCAGCTAGCTTTGATAGTTTGGAGCTATCAGAGGCCGTTCATGAGCACCCTTCGCCAGTTTGCCTACCTCGTGGCTGTGGCGGACTACCTAAATTTCCGGCGTGCAGCGGATGCCACCAATGTCTCCCAGCCGACGCTCAGCCAACAGCTGCGCGCGCTGGAAGCGAATCTCGGCGTAACCCTTGTCGAGCGCAACGAAA
>JANLXP010000637.1:0-1142 GCA_031365165.1 Alphaproteobacteria bacterium | reverse complement strand
AGCCCTGGTAGTCGGCAAGGTTCAGCGTGAAACCCAACCAGCAGCGCCTGATGCCGGAAAGCGCCTCCTGCTTCTGCTCGTGTGCGAACTGAAATTTCGGCCACGCGAGGCAACCGGCACTCGTGCGGGGCTGGCGCGTTTTGAACCAGGCAGGTCCCTTCGTGTCGATCAAGGCGTTGGTCAGGAGCGCTTCCTCGCCGCGCTGGACGATCTGAAAGCGTCCGGGCCAGTTGGCGTGCGCGCCGAGGAAAGCATCGATCTCGTCGAAGGTCGCGCCGGAGCTCTCAGACGAGACATAGCGCCATTGCACGAGGTCGCGCACGATGGACGGCTGCTTGTCCGCGAGCGTTTTCGCACCCGCCCAGTCCTTTGCATCCTGTGCGGCGAAGGCTTTGGTGAGCGCTTCGAGTGCCTTCGCGTTTGGTTCTGTTTCGGCGGCGCGGGTCGAGGTCGCGAATAGCGTGGCGCTGATGGCGAGCAGTAGGGCGGCGACGCGCTTTGAAGCCATGGCGCGGGGCTTCGGCCTGTTTCTATTCAACTGGGTTGTACTCATCGTGCTGGAATGTCCAAGAAACTGCAGTACGCCAACATTGAACCCTATCAGCGCATTCGGCACGCGCCACCAACTCCGCAGCGCCTATTACTTCTTCGGCGCTCCGAGCGCTTCCGCCACTCCGTCGGCGGAGGATTCGATGAGGGAAGATTTTTCGTCCATGAAAGCGCCATAGGCGCCGGAATTGGCGCTACGCATGACGTCGAAATCGCTGACGGGATTGCCCCGTTCGTCCATGATCTGGACCCTCACGTTCATCCGGTTGGCGCCCGCCAAAACGCCGACCATGAAGCGCTCGCCCGCGCTCACCGCCCGATATTCGTTGATCGTCAGTTGAACCTTGACTGGGATCGCGCCTTGCGGAAGCAGCACTAGCCGCGCGCTCACCGCCGTCTTGAGACGATCTGCGACGTCCACCGGCAGAGCGCTCAGCGATGACGTGACGCCGATATCGCCGAATTTCAAGGTTGTGCTCTTCGCGGGCTCCAACGCGAGCCGGGTGTTCACGGTCGTGCTGGTACATGCTGCGAGCGAGAACAGCAAAACAGTTGCAACGGCGCGTAAGAAAATCATCGCATCTCCCCGCGGG
>JANLXP010000118.1:0-8000 GCA_031365165.1 Alphaproteobacteria bacterium | reverse complement strand
CGCGGCAAGTCGGCGTACGGCGCGGCAGTCCGTACCTCGGCGTAAAGCGCATCCCCATCGAACGGCGCTGCGACCGCCGACCCCAGCACATGCTGCGCCAACACATCGAGCGCACCGGCACGCGGTTTCTCGCCGTCCAATTCGCCGTGCAACAGCGCATCGCGCGCCGCCTCGCACTCCAGCACTTCGAAGCGATTTGCCGGCACCAACAAAGCGCGGCTGGGCTCGTTCATCCGATGGTTCGATCGCCCGATCCGCTGCGCGATGCGGCTCGCACCTTTGGGAGCACCCACGTTGATCACGAGATCGACCGCGCCCCAATCAATGCCGAGGTCGAGCGTCGACGTGCACACGACCCCACGCAACGCGCCCTTCGCCATCGCACCCTCCACCTTGCGCCGCTGCTCCGGCGCGAGCGACCCGTGGTGCAGCGCAATCGGCAGGTTCTCCGCGTTGATGCTCCAAAGCGCCTGGAACACGAACTCGGCCTGCATGCGCGTATTGACGAACACGAGCGCGGTCTGCGCGCCTTTGATCGCTGTCAGAATGTCGTGCATCGCATGGCGCGCCATATGCCCCGCCCATGGCACCTCGGCCTCCGTGTGCATGATCGAGACATTGGGCGTTGCACCAGGCGCACCGCGCACGACGCGCGCCAAACGCACCTCGCCAGGCACCTGCGGCGCAAGATACCGCGCGAGTACATTCGGATCGTCGACCGTGGCCGACAGCCCGACGCGCCGGTGCTGCGGCGCCAGCGTCGCGAGCCGCGCCAGATCGAGCGCCAACAAGTCGCCCCGCTTGGACGGCGCCAGCGCATGCAACTCGTCGAGCACGACGCAGCGCAAATCGCCGAACATCGTGGGCGCCTCGCGCGCCGCAAGCAGCAGCGCCAACTGCTCCGGCGTCGTCAGCAAAATGTCCGGCGGCGAAACCTTCTGCCACTGCCGCTTGTGCGCCGAGGTATCGCCCGTCCGCGTCTCGAGCCGGACCTTCAGCCCCATTTCGCGCACGGGCGCTTCCAAGTTGCGCGCAATGTCAACCGCAAGCGCCTTCAAAGGCGAGAGATACAGCGTATGCACGCCAGGCGGTCTCGCCGCAGCCTTGGCCTTCAGCCGAGCAATGATCGGGTTCTGCGCGCGCGTATCCACGTTCGAAGCAGCGACAGGCCGCACCGCCGACAGTTCAATGAGAGACGGCAAAAACCCTGCCAGCGTCTTGCCACCACCGGTGGGCGCCGTGAGCAGCACATGCTCTCGCGCCAGCGCCGCCTCGATCAGCGCCAACTGGAACGGCCGCGGCGTCCACCCACGCGAATCAAACCAAGCAGCGAACGCCGGCGGCAACAGCGCTTGCGTCGCCGCGTCAGCAATCACACCGGCGACCCTGGCACCAGCATCGGTACGCGCTTGGCGTACGCGCCATACACATCCGCGCCAAGCTCATCGCGGAGGAACCGCTCCTCAAGGCGCGCCTTCAGAAATATCCCAACGACAACGAGGACAAAGCCGATCACCGCCGACATACGCCCGCTGACGGCAACAAGCGCGATCGTCCCGAGCAACAGGCCCGTGTAGATCGGATGCCGCACAAACGCGTAAGGCCCGTTATCGATAAGCTTGTGATCCTCTTTTCGGGTCACGCTGCTCGACCACAGGCCGCCGAGCTGCAGCCGCGCCCACCATGCGAACGCAAATCCGGCAATGGCGAGAACCACGGCGCCCCACTGGGCTGCGTCCGGCAACTCCCACAATTGCGCGAACCCGAACGAAAGGATCGCCTCACGCAAGGGCGGCAGAGGCACCGGGCTCGACGATTGGCCAAGCGACATGAAGATCAGCGCGAACCCGATCCCCATCAACAGCCGATAGGGCCATTCGCGCCCAAAGCCCGCCACCTTGACGGTGGGTGCGGCCATCGTGTTCGCCGCAATGAGCCACGACACGCCCCAGGCAAACCAAATGAAGACGATCATGTATTTCGGCGTCATGCCAGCAAACCCCTCGAAACCGCGACCACGCGGCAGGCAGCAACATAGCACCGAACCAAATACGCAAGCACGCCGCCCGATACCGCGCCTGGCCCTCAAACCATCGCCCGGGTTAACCTCTCACCCCTCGAATTGTGGAGAACGCCATGCTCGAATTCATCTCATCGCCAGCCGTCAAAGCCGCCAAGCTTCCCTTCAGCGCCGCAACGCGCGTCGGCGACGTGCTCTACCTCTCGGGATGCCTGGGAAACGTGCCGGGAAAAATGGAACTCGTGCCCGGCGGGATGGAGGCTGAGGCGCGCCAGATGATGGAAAACATCAAATCCGTCCTCACTGACAACGGCCTGACGTTCGATCATGTGTTCAAAGCCACCGTGATGCTTGCCGACATGAAGCAGTGGGGCGACTTCAACAGAGTTTACGTCGGATACTTCAAGCCCGATCGCATGCCCGCGCGTTCGGCCTTCGGTGCAAACGGATTGGCGCTAGGTGCACAGGTGGAAGTCGAAGTCATGGCCTACTGCGGAAAATAACGCCTCACGCAGTCGAAGCCACGGCGATCAAAACCACCAGCACCAATACCGCAAGGGCGCGCATCTGGTGCAGGCGTAGAAGATGGAATTTGTCTGCGTCGCACATTGGAGTCTCCGTTTTGTGACTCGCCGCGCCGCCAACCCCCTTCCGGCCCGCAACCATGGCTGCGGGCCGGAAGGTCAGTCTTAAGCAGCGGGGCGAATATTCTGGTTCACCCGGAACAAGTTCTTCGGATCGTATTTCTTCTTCACTTCGCTCAGGCGCTTGTAGTTCGCGCCGTAGCTCGCTTGAACACGGCCGTCGTTCTCGTCGGCATCCAAGAAGTTCACGTAGGCGCCGCCCATGTTGAACGGATGCACCGCTTCCCAATAAGCGCGGCCCCACTTCTTGATCTCGGACGCCTTCGCCGGGCTCGGATCGATCGCCGCGATCACCATCGACCAGCGCGCATCGCGCGCGCCCCAGGGCGTGTCATTGGCGCCGACGCGGTGCGCCGCACCGTCGACCGGATAGAGATGCGTCAGGCACATCCAGCTCGGCGATTGCGATGCGTGCTTGATGTGCGTCGCGATTGCCTCGTCCGTGAGTTCCTGGACGTAGTCGCCCTTCCAATACCACTGCAGCCCTTTCGGGAAGAGTGGATCGAACGCCGTTTGCAAGCCTGTGAAAGGCACAACCCCCATACCGTTCATGATCGGTGCAGGCACCTTGTCGAGCAGCGGCTTTAGCGCCGCTTCGCCTTCGGCCTGCGTTCCGTCATAGGCACCGATGATCGCGCAGATCCTGCGGTTCCAGAGCGGCTGCGGAAACGGTGCGGAAGGCGGCACAGTCTTGAGACCCAGGAACACGCCAAGCTTCTCTGGCGCTTTACCGATGAAGTCGCGATAGACGCTCATCACTTTCGCCGCGTCCTTGATGTCCCAGAAAATCGGGCCGCCAAAGACGTTTTTCACCGGATGCGCTTTGAACAAGAAACTCGTCACCACGCCGAAGTTCCCGCCGCCGCCGCGCAGCGCCCAGAAGAGGTCAGCGTTCTGCTTCTCGCTCGCCGTAACGAGACTTCCGTCCGCAAGCACGACATCGGCCTCGATCAGGTTGTCGATCGTGAGCCCGTATTGCCGCGTGAGGTAACCGGTACCCCCGCCGAGCGTGAGGCCCGCAATTCCCGTCGACGACACGATGCCGGCCGGCACCGCAAGACCGAACGCTGCCGCTGCGTGATCCACGTCGCCCTGCGTGCAGCCGGGTTCGACGCGGACGCGCGACGTCGCCGGATCGACATGCACGCCCTTCATGAGCGAAAGGTCGATCATCAAACCGCCGTCGACGCTCGCCAGACCGGGGCCGTTGTGACCGCCGCCGCGAATGGCGATGACGAGGTCGTTGTCCCGCCCAAAATTCACCGCCGTGATCACATCGGCCGCACTCATGCAGCGTGCGATGAGGCGCGGCTTCTTGTCGATCATGCCGTTGTAGAGCGCGCGAACTTCGTCGTAGGACTTGTCCGAAGGCTCAATAACGCCGCCCCGCACTGAAGCTCTCAACGCGGTGACTTTTTCCTTATCCAACATGACTGTCTCCCGGCCTTTTAAGGGGCCAAATCCGGCCCGAATGTGAGGCCTGAACCTAAGCCGCGGACCGCCCTTGCGGTATAACTGGCCATCGGCGATCTTTGACCAGCCGTCCGGCCACATGGTTGGCCGATGACTGATCGTCCGGCAGAGTTGCCCGATCGTCGGCGAGGAGAAGTTTTTGGACGTTCTATCGGAAGTTTTGCGCGCTGTGCGTCTGACCGGCGCCATCTATTTCGACATCAACGCGCGTGAGCCGTGGGTGGCGGAATCGCCTGCGACTTCGGCCATTTGCACGAACGTCATGCCGGAATTCGAGCATGTGGTTTCGTTCCATATCATGCTGGACGGCTGGTGCTGGGTTCAGCTCGCCGACAATTCGGAACCGGTGCTGAAGCTCGAAGCCGGGGACGCCGTCATCATCCCAGGCGGCGAGGCGCATGTGATGAGTACGGAAAAGGGCCTTCGCTCGAAGCCCGACATGCAGCTCTACCGCCGCCCGACGGACCGTCCATTGCCGTTCCAGATCATGGAGTTCGGCGGCCAAGGCGCCAGCGCTCGTTTCGTATGCGGCTACCTGGGCTGCGACGCCAGGCCGTTCAACCCGATCCTGGGGGCGCTACCACGTCTGATGCGCGTACAGAGCACCAGCGTCGGCGGCCAGCTGATCCACGATCTCCTGCGCGTGGCTTTGCAGGAGAGCATGCACTCCAGCGCCGGCGGCGAAACCATTCTCTCGAAACTTAGCGAACTGATGTTCCTGCAGGCGATCCGCCAATACATCGAAACCCTGCCGCCGGAAGCGAAGGGCTTTCTCTCAGGGCTACGCGATCGCCAGATCAGTGCCGCGCTCACCCTCATGCATTCGCGCCCGTCCGAGAACTGGACACTAGATGCGCTGGCCAAAGAGGCGGCGTTGTCGCGCTCCGCTTTCGCTGAGCGCTTTGCTGAACTCATGGGCGTGCCGCCGATGCAGTATCTGGGCAACTGGCGCCTGCAACTCGCAGCCCGCGCACTCGAACGGCCGGGCGTCAGCATTGCGCAAGCCGCCGCCGAAGTCGGCTACGAGTCGGAAGCGGCCTTCAATCGCGCGTTCAAACGCCTCGTCGGCGTACCGCCTGGCGCGTGGCGTCGCAGCCGCGCGACCGCCGCACCCGCTTCTTGAGACTTATGCGCGCCGCCAGCATCCTGAAACTCACCCCCGCTGGCCTTTATTGCGAAGCAGGTGACTTCCACGTCGATCCCGTCCGCAAAGTGCCGCGCGCGGTGATCACGCACGGCCACTCCGACCACGCGCGTTCGGGCCATGGGGCCGTGCTCGCAACCAAGGAAACGCTCGCCGTCATGGCCGCGCGCTACGGTGAAAACTTCACTGGAGCGCGCCAGCAATTGCGCTTCGGCGAGACGATCGCGTTGGGTGAGGCACAGGTGACGCTCAAACCAGCAGGGCATGTGATCGGCTCTGCGCAAGTCGTGATCGAGGTCAAAGGAAAGCGGGTCGTCGTTTCGGGCGACTATAAACGCGCCCGCGATCCGACCTGCCCGCCGTTCGAGCCCGTTCCGTGCGATGTCTTCATCACCGAAGCGACGTTCGGCTTACCGCTGTTCCGTCACCCGCCCGCATCGGAAGAAGCGGCGAAATTCCTGCACGCATTGCGCTTGTTCCCCGATCGCCCGCACGTCATCGGCGCCTACTCGCTGGGCAAGGCGCAACGCCTGATCGCGCTGTTCCGTGAGGCCGGTTACGCCGCTCCGGTTTACTTAGACGCCGCCACGGAAAAACTCTGCGCCGTCTATGCGGAGCACGACGTACCGCTTGGCGACATTCGTGGTCTTGGCAGTGCAACGCCGGCGGACCTGAACGGCGCCATCGTCGTCGGCAGAGCCGATCTGCCCGAAGGCACGAACGATCCTGTGACCGCGTACGCCAGCGGCTGGATGCGCACGCGCAAAAGGGCAAAGGGCGCGAATGTCGATTTGCCCCTCATCGTTTCTGACCACGCCGATTGGTACGAGCTCACCGCGACAATCGAAGAGGTCGCGCCCGGCGAACTCTGGATCACGCACGGCGAGGAAGCGGCGCTGTTGCATTGGGCGAAGACTAAGGGCCTTCGCGCGCGCCCGCTTTCGATCGCGGGCTACGGCGACGAAGAAGGGCCAGAAGAGGCGCAAACCGCGTGAACCGCCTCGCCGCACTTCTCGCACGCTTGGAAATGCTGACCGATGCCGAGATGAAAGCGACGTTCGTCGCGGACTACCTGAAGGAAACGCAAGAACCCGACCGCACGCTCGCCGCCGATCTCTTGGCAGACAGATTGAAGCCGCGCGCGGTCAAACTTGCGCTCATTCGCGGCCTCGCCGATGAGCGCATCGACCCCGCGCTCTTTGGCCTTGCACAAGCCTATACGGGCGACATCGCCGAAACGATCGCGCTAACGTGGATCGCAAAACGCCGGGCCAATCGCGACCCGGGCTTGAGCGAGATCGTCGAAGCACTCGCCACCCTCGGCCGTAGTGAACTGCCGAAACGCATCGAGGCCTGGCTGGACGCGTGCGACGAAACCGGCCGCTTTCTTCTCATCAAATTCATCACCGGCAGCTTGCGCATCGATCAACCGCGCGAAACAGGCGCCACGCCCGATGGCACCACGCAGAGCGAGCTGTTTCGCGCGGCGCCGAAGAAAGACACCGCCGGCACGGTCGCCGCGATCTTGCTGTACGCCGAGCGCACGAATTCCCGCGCACGCACGTCCCCGTTGCGCTGCACGTTCGGCGTTTGGAAGGACGAAATCCTGGCCCCCATCGGCCATTGCGAAGTATCCGCCGCCGAAGCCGAACCCATCGAACGCTTCATCGCCGAACACACGACTGCCCGCTTCGGCCCGGTGCGCGAAGTTCGCCACGACCGCGAAATCGCACTCGTGGCCGAACTCGCATTCACAGCCATCACACCGACGCCACGCCGCAAAGCGGGCCTATCGCTACGCACACCGCGACTCTTGCGCGTCATCGACGCCGCCGCGCCATCGGATGCGGCGACCGTTGCCATGCTGGAAGTGAAACTTCACCCGACGTAGTGTCCGCACATGCCATTAATCCGCATCTACATCGCCCAATCGCTCGACGGTTACATCGCAAAGCCCGACGGCGGCATCGATTGGTTGAGACCGTTCGACGACGTCGACTACGGCTACAGCTCGTTCACGCGCGAGATCGGCACCGTCGTCATGGGCCGCGCAAGCTATGAAATGGCGCGCAGCTTCGGCGAGTGGCCCTACCCCGATATGCGCAGCCTCGTCATCACCTCGCGTCCGCTCGACGATGCGCCGCCGACGGTCGCCCGCATTGGCGCCGACATTCCGCGCCTGGTCGTCGCGCTCCGTGGCGCAGGCGCCAAGGACACGTGGATCATGGGCGGCGCGCAAACGATCAACGCGTTCTTGGGCGCGGGCGCGATCGACCGCATCGACCTTTTTACCGTGCCTGTCTTGCTGGGCGGCGGCATTCCGCTGTTCGCGCCGGGCCGCCCCGAAGCCGCGCTAAAGCTCGCCAGCACCCAGACCTACGACAAGGGTCTGGCGCGCCAATCCTACGTGCGTGCATAGTTGAGAGCCTTCGCAAGGTGGAGATGACCTCATGAGATCGATCGCACTATCTCTGCTCGCATTATTCGCAGCGACGCAGGCCCATGCTTGGACGGGCACCACGCGCGCCTTCCTCGACCGTTGCGAACAAGACGAAGCCTGGTGCGCACATGATATCGGCGACGCGCGCCGCGCTATGGAACGCGGCGTGGAAGCGGGCAAGAAAATCTGCCTACCGCCGGACATGTCCGAAGAAACGCTCGTGTTCGAAATCACCTACTGGATTGGCGAGCAGTTCCCGTCGATGGATCATCGCCCGCA
>JANLXP010000628.1:0-7664 GCA_031365165.1 Alphaproteobacteria bacterium | reverse complement strand
GGCGCAGGGTTTGATCGACGAAAGCATGCGCGCGGGCAACCAAGACGTGGAGCGGTCGCATCCGTTCGCGTGGTACGGCCGTCGCCTTCGCGACGTGCACGATCTTTGGCACATCTTGAGCGGCTATGGCCGTGACGCGATCGGCGAAGCGTGTCTCGTTGCGTTCTCTTACGCGCAGACGAAGTCGCTTGGCTTCGGCTTCATCGGCGTCGTCGGTGCGCTGAAGCTGAAGAAGGAATTGCCCGGCCAGCCGATGTTGAAGGCTGTGTGGCAGGCCTATCGCAACGGTCGCAAAGCTGCGTGGTTGCCCGGGGAAGATTACATCGCGTTGCTGTCCGAACCGTTGGAGAGCGCGCGGGCGCGGCTGAACATCGCTAAGCCGACCGTATATTTCGGCGTACCCGCCGAATGGCGTAACGGCAACGGCAGCATGGTGGCTGCCGCGGCGTAACGTCCGCACTTGTCAATCGAACATGTTGAGGCTCACTGTCGCCACGAACGACAGTGAGCCTTTTTCATGACGTATTCGACCATTCGCTACACGACGCAGGCGCCCATCGCGCTCATCACGTTGAACCGGCCCGAGCGGCTGAACGCGTGGATGCCGAAAATGAGCGAAGAGATGGCGGACGCCATCGACCACGCCAACAAGGATCGCGGGATCGGCGCGATCGTCGTCACCGGCGAAGGCCGCGGTTTCTGCGCGGGCGCGGATATCGAACACACGTTCAAGTCGCGGCTGGACGGGCGCGACCCAGGTTCGGATACGGCTGGCGGGCAAGGCGGATTGCCGCGCGGGCTCGATTGGATTTCACTTGTGCGTTCGTCAAAACCCTTGATCGCGGCCGTGAACGGGCCTGCGGTCGGGATCGGCGTCACGATGATTTTGCCGTTCGATGTGATCATCGCCTCGGAAGCGGCGAAGTTCGGCATGGTGTTCGTACGCATGGGAATCGTGCCAGAGCTTGCTTCCACGCATTTCCTCGTCAGCCGCGTGGGCTATGGGCGGGCAAGCGAATTGATGCTGAGCGCGCGCCTTGTCGATGGCCGCGAGGCGCGCGAGATCGGGCTTGCCGAATACGTCGTGGCGCCCGACGCGTTGCTGCCGAAGGCGTTCGAGATTGGTAAAGCGATTTCGGCCAACCCCGACCCGATGCTGCGCATGACGAAAGAGTTGCTAACCAAGAACGCGTGCGAACAGGACATGGCGCTGGCGCAACGCCGCGAAACTGAGCAATTGCGTGCTTGTTGGGCAACGCCGGAACACAAGGAGGCCGTGCAAGCCTTCCTGGACAAACGCCCCGCTCGTTTCCGATAGTAGGCTTCAAGTACGGGGTTTCGCATGCAGGACGTTTCCATAGTCGCGACGGCAAGCATCTTGCCGGACATCGTCGTTACGAACCGCGACATCGGCCAGCGGCTGATCGACGGTGCGCACGCACGCAATGTGCGGGACGCGGGTGCCGAAGATACCGCGCGCCAACGCGCGGAGCTGATCGAGCAGAAGACGGGCTTGCGCGCGCGACGGTTCTTTGGACCAGAAGAGACGCCGGTCGATGTGGCCTACACGCTGCTTGAGAAGATGATGGACGACAGCGCTTGGGCGACGCTCGATGCGATCATCGTCTCGTCGTCTTCGACGCAAGGGTTTCCAGGGATTTCGCAGCAGATCGTGGCGGTTGCGCGCGAGCGGCACGGGGCTCTGGCGGATCCCTTCGTGCTCGACATTTCCAGCAACGCGTGCACCGGGTTTATGTACGCGTTGACCGTCGGCAAAAGCCTTGTGCAGGCGATGGGCTACCGGCGCGTTGCATGCCTCGCCGTCGAATTTTCTTCGCGCTGCATCGCTTATGACCCGAAGGCCTTCGGCATTTCGACGTTGTTCGGTGATGCCGCGGCCGGCGTTTTGCTGGAACCGGGTGCCGAAGGCTTGGCCACGATCAAGCACACGCGCGCGACGTCGATGATCGATGCGGGAACGATCGGCCTCATCAAGGGCGCCGGCATGCAGGCCAGCAATCCGACGCTCGAAGTGCCGCAGGACGTACGCTGGTACATGGCCGGGCCGCCGGTCGCGGTCGGTGCCACGCGGATTTTGGTCGACGAGATTCATCGCTATCAAAACGATGGGCACACGATCGACTGGTTGATCCCGCATCAAGCCAATCTGACCCGCATTCTGATCCCGGCGTGCAAGTCGGCGGGGATCGATCCGTCGAAACTCCGCGCGTCATTTGCCGAGACCGGCAATACGTCGAGCGCGAGCATTCCGTTGCTGCTGGATCAGTTGATCGCCGAGGGCAAAGCCAAGAAAGGCGATAACGCGCTGATGATTGGGTTCGGCGCGAGCTTCGCCGTCGGGTCGGCGCTGATCACTTTCAACTAATTACCAACGCAGGGTTGGCGCTTTCACGTTAAAGCTGTAGCGCAGAGTCAAATCGTCCGGGGACGGAGGGAAGTGCTCCTACTTGTGCGGCTCAGCGTTTGGTAAAATCCGTGCAGCGATGATTCGGAAAACGAATCACACAAGTGCGGGTGCGGGATGAGCAATATCCATTTCAGGACGAAAATGCCTTTGACGGTCGACGCGTTCGCGGCGCCCGAGCAAGACGTCGTTCCGCTGCAGTGGAGCATCCCCGCGTGGATCACGCTCGCCGCAGCGTCGTGGGCTGGCGTCTATTTCGTGTTCTCGCTGATCTTCTAGTGCCCTTGCGATCCTGAGGGATCGCGTTAGCGTGCGCCCCAACTTTTGGGGCAGCGGCCTTATGACAATCAACATCGGCATCATCGGCGCGGCGCGCGTGGCGGTCTACGCGATGATTGCGCCCGCGCGCGACATTCCCCGGGTGAACGTTGCGGCCATTGCGGCACGCGATCCTGTGCGGGCGCAGGCCTACGCGGCCGAACATGGAATCGCCAAGGTTCACGCCTCGTACGAGGCGCTGATCGCAGACCACTCGATCGATCTCGTTTATGTGGCGACACCGCCTGCGTTTCATGCGCCGATCGCGATCAAAGCGCTTGAGGCCGGCAAGCATGTGCTCGTCGAGAAGCCGTTTTCGATGAATTCAATTGAAGCGCGGCGCGTCGTCGACAGAGCGGAGCGGGCGGGACGGCGCGTGTTCGAGGCTTTTCACTATCGCCATCACGCGCTGTGGCACCGGATCGTTGATGTTTGCCGGAGCGGCGCGTTGGGGCGGATCGTCTCGCTCGAGGCGGCGTTTCACGCACCGATTGCCAAATCCGCCGACGAGTTTCGTTGGAATGCAAATATGGGCGGCGGTGCGCTGATGGATATCGGCTGCTACCCGCTGCAATGGGTGCGCGTGGCGACTGGCGAAGAGTCGGTGGTCGAGCGTGCCACTATGCGGATGGTCGACGGCGTCGATGCGGCGACGGAGATCGTGCTGCGGTTTCCGGGCGGCGCCACGGCCAACGTTGCTTGCAGCATGGACAGCAGTACATTCGCCGCTTTTCTCAACATCATCGGCGAGCGCGGATCGATCAGAGTGCTGAACCCGCTTGCCCCGCAGATGGGACACAAGTTCGATATCGACTTCGACGGCAAGACGCGCTCCGAGACGATCGAAGGGCTCTCGACGTTTGCGGCGCAGCTTCAGGCCGTTGCGGCGACGCTGCTCGACGGCGCGCCGTTTCCGCTCGCGGCGGACGATCCAGTGAAATCGATGGCGGTGATCGACGCTGTGCGGGCCGCGGCAGCTAGCGTCCCCGCAGCCAACCCGTGACGCTCAATCGCGGCGCGCGCGCGTAAGGCGCGACGAAGCTCACGAAGTGGCGCACACCGACGTCGAAGACGTTCAGCGCGTTGAAGCGCGGCACGTAACCCTCCGCCACGTGGCCGTCGCTATCCATGAAATGCAAAATGCCGCCCCACTCGGGCGACCATTCCGGCGTGAGGTTCAAGACGTAGGCCGCGATGCGCTTCTTGCCCGGATCGAGATCGTCGTGGACGTGCAGGAATTGGCCGGGGCCATAGCGGGTCGCTTGCGCGTCGGCGAAGGCGATGTCGGAGCGGCCCGTCAGTTGGCGCATCGCGGCGAGGAAGCGCGGGCTGTTCAGAAAGTCCACCATAGGCGCAAGCGGGTGCGATCTGTCGCGATGGGGCTCGCCCTGTTCGCTAAGGCGGTAGTTGTCGAACTTGAACTGGTAGCCTTGGCTTGCCGACGCAACGACGCTGCGATCGAGCGCTTCGGCCTGTTCGGTAGAGAGGCTCGCTTTGATGTCGTCGGTCAGGTCGATGACCTTGGCACCGGCGTTTATGACCGTGTTCCACGCCGTCGCCTCGGCGAGTGCGAGGTGGGCCGCTTCGGCGTCGGCGCGCGCCATCAGGTCTGGAATATGGATGCGGCGGCTGTCAGCGAATAGCCGCGCGTAAGCGGGCCAGTCATGACGGCTCGATAGCTCCCACTTCGCCTTCGCGTTCATCAGCGCAACTCTTCCCGCAAGGAGGGTGGCGATGGCTGCGGCATGAGGCCATTCACGAGTACGTCAAGTTTTGGAGGTTCACGCGAACGTGACGCATTTTCAAAGTGGGGTGGCGGATGGGGTGAGATTCGAACTCACGGTACGTTGCCGTACTCCGCATTTCGAGTGCGGTGCGATAGACCACTCTGCCACCCATCCGTAGTCCAAGAGCGGGTGTGGTCCTTGAAGGGCGGGATGAATAGCCGAGGGGAAAGGTGACTGCAAGAAAGGGTCTATTCGCCGCTCAAGGTCACGATTTCCGCGCGGGCACCCTGGCCTTGCGCGAGTTTCTCGGTCGCCCAGGCGAGGGCGGCACTCCATTCGGAGCCGAAGGTGAACGGCGCGTTGCAAAGGATGAGGCCGACCTTGCTCAGGCCCTCCGCGCGGGCAACGTCTAATGTCACCATCGACAGTCGCTTAATTCCGGAGTTCACGAGTTCGGCTTGGAAGCGGTCGAGTTCGTTTAACGCCTTAACCGGGAACCAGAGCACGTAGGTCCCGGCCTGCCATTTGCGGTGGGCGGCGATGAAGGCTTTCGCCAACCGCTCAAATTCGTCGGGTTCTTCGAACGGTGGATCGATGAGCACCAGCCCTCGCTTTTCGCGTGGCGGGATCAGCGTCGCGAGGCGTTCGTAGCCGTCACCGGTCGTGATGCGTAGGCGCGGGTCGGCGCCGAGCGCACGGCGCAACGCCTCGCTGTCTTCGGGATGGAGTTCGCAGGCGAAGACACGATCTTGGGCACGGGCGAGCGCCAGCATCAGCGCGGGCGAGCCCGGGTAGGACTTGATTTCGGCTACATCGCCGTTCGTTTGACGGACGATGTCGAGGTAAGGCTGGAGCGCTTCTGGCCCGCTTTTGCCGACGATCCGAAGGATGCCGTCCCTCGCCTCGCCCGTCTTTCCGGCCGCCACGCCGGTCAGGTCGTAGACGCCGGCACCCGCGTGGGTGTCGATCAGGGCTAAGGGTGCTTCCTTTTGCTGCAGGTAGCGCACGATCCAAGCCAGCACGCCGTGCTTGAGCACATCGGCGAAGTTTCCAGCGTGGTATGCGTGCCGGTAGTTCATGAATTTGGCCGAATTCCAAGGCTTTCCGGCTTGACAGTCTCGCGCGCCATCATCATAAGTGCGGCCCTTCGAAAGGGCGGTGCTGGTATTCGCACCGGCGGCCGCCCTGATCAATTGCAGACGGAAGACAGTTCAATGTTCGCGGTCATCAAGGCCCAAGGCAAACAATACAAGGTCGCACAAGGCGATCAGCTCGTCATCGATCGCCTGGCAGGTGAAAAGGGCGCGAAGGTTGCGCTCGGTGAGGTGCTGATGCTGATCGACGGTGGCAAATTCACCGTCGGCAAGCCGGTGTTAACCGGCGCCAAGGTCGAGGCGGAGATCGTCGACCATTCGCGCGCCGACAAGATCAAGGTGTTCAAGAAACGCCGCCGCAAGAATTATCATCGTACGCGTGGCCACCGTCAGGATCAGACGACGGTGAAGATCACCGCCATCACAGGGTAAGGCGTCATGGCACACAAAAAGGCCGGCGGTTCGTCACGTAACGGACGCGATTCAAATCCAAAATATCTCGGCGTGAAGTTGTACGGCGGCCAAGCGGTGGTGCCGGGCAACATCATCGTGCGTCAGCGCGGAACGAAGTTCCATCCGGGCGCCGGCGTTGGCATCGGCCGCGATCATACGCTTTACGCGCTGGTCCCCGGTCATGTCGGCTTCAAGTTTGATGGCCGCGGCCGCCAAGTCATTTGGGTAAAGCCGGCGGCGGCTAGCGCATAAGGGACGGTCCACATATCGACCGCACCCGGAATGAAACGGGACGGCGGTCCAAGGTTTAAGAGGGAGATGGTCCGCCATCTCCCTCTTTTTTTCTCCCTCGAATGCTCTGTGTGAGGAGAGTGTCGTGGCGAAGGTCGAACCGATTGTGACCGAACGTTTGGTGTTGAGGCCCTTGGAGGCGCGCGATCGCGACCGCCTCGTAGCTCTCGCAAACAATTGGCGCGTCTCGAAGAACCTTGCGACGATGCCCTATCCCTATACGCAAGCAGCGGCGGACGAGTGGCTCGGCAAACAAGCAGAGCTTTGGTCGGGCGGTAAAACCGTTCCGCTTGCGATCACGATGGGCGACGAACTTGCAGGCGGGATCGGCATCGGCGTGCGCGATCACGACGAGTGGGAGCTTGGCTATTGGCTGGGCGAGCCTTACTGGAATCGCGGCTATGCGAGCGAGGCGGCGGCAGCCGTGCGCGACTACGCGTTCGAGGCGCTCAAGCTCGACAAGATCGTGGCCGGACACTACGCCGACAATCACGCATCGGGACGGGTGCTCACGAAGCTCGGCTTTCGCTATACGCGCGAGACGATGCGGCATTCGCTTGCTCAAGGCGCAAAGGTGAAGTGTCTCGATATGGTCCTGCCGCGTGAACGGTGGCTGGCCCTGACGGGCGGCCGCAGTTGCGAAATGGCAGCATCTTGAGTCCGATTGGCGCGGGTGGCTGGCAAAACCGCCTGCGCCTTCACCTTGCCGGTGAAATCAGACTCGCGGAATTCGCCTGATCGTATTAGTAAAAAGGTGCTCAAGCGGCGCCTTTGGGGATTGGCGGCCGCGGTGGGCGAGCAACCCCCAGCTCGTGGTGCCATGAAGTTCTTGGATCAGGCCAAGCTCTACATAAAAGCCGGCGACGGTGGCGCGGGCTGTGTGAGCTTTCGCCGCGAGAAGTTCATCGAATTCGGCGGTCCCGACGGCGGCAACGGCGGGCGCGGCGGGCACGTTATCCTGCAAGCCACGAACAATCTGAACACGCTGATCGACTACCGCTACCAGCAGCACTTCAAGGCGAAGAAGGGCACGGGCGGTATGGGCCAGAACCGCACGGGTGCGGGCGGCGATGACGTGACCTTGAAGATTCCCGTCGGCACGCAAATTTTTGCGGAAGACAATCAGACGCTATTGGCTGACCTCACGAAGCCGGGCGAAGAGTTCGTTATCGCGCGCGGCGGCGAAGGCGGCCTTGGCAATGCGCATTTCAAAAGTTCGACGAACCGTGCGCCGCGCAAGTCGACGCCGGGGACGGACGGCGAAGACAAGACGATTTGGCTTCGTCTGAAACTGATCGCCGATGTCGGGATCGTGGGCCAACCGAACGCTGGCAAGTCGACGTTCCTTGGGACCGT
>JANLXP010000091.1:0-2028 GCA_031365165.1 Alphaproteobacteria bacterium | reverse complement strand
GCTCGCGTTCGGAACGCAAACATGGCCACACCTCTTGGTGCGTACCATGCTTGCGGAACAGTTGTTTCGCGCGGTGACTATTTTAAGCGGTCACCCGTATCACCGCGCGTAGGCTTTAAGCGGGCTCGCAATCCTTCGCCGCCGCATACGCGTGCGTCTTGCCGACCGCCAGCGCGTAGTGCGCGTGATAGTCGGGGTGTTCCGTGCGCATCCAGCGATCCCACCAAGTGAAATAGAGGCCGTAGTTCCAATGCGCTTGGCTGTGGTGCAGGTCGTGGTGCGTGGTGGTCGTCAGCCAATCGAACAAAGGCGTGCCGTCGCGGCGGGCGGGCATGAGCTCGTAGCCTGCGTGACCCAACGTGTTGCGTACGATTTGGTGCAGCACGAACAGGCCAACCGCGGGCCAGGGCGTTGGGATCAAGAACACCCAGATCGGCACGAATATGCCCATCGCTGCGGCTTCGGCGATGTCGAAGCTGTAGGCCGTGAACGGTGACGGGTTGTGGCTCTTGTGGTGGCGGCGGTGAAAGCGGCGGAAGAGGCGCGGGTCGTGCATCGCGCGGTGCACCCAATAGAAATAGCCGTCGTGGACCAGGATCATCAGGGCGAGGCTGACCCAGAACCAGAGCGGGCCCCATGAGGTCGCGATCTGGTGGCCATGCAGCCACCCTGCCCGCTCCATGACGTACGGGATCAAGCCGATCGTCGAGAAGATCGCGACGGAGCGCAGCGAGATCAGAAATTCGATAACGAGCTGCCTAGCGGGCGGCGTGTCCGGGCGGATTTTGCGACCCCTCAAAACGCCCCCGAGAATGATCCAGAGTCCCGCCCAAACGCCGATGGCGAAGATGGCGTAGCGGGTGACGTCGGTCGCGACGTTCAAGACCCATTGGCCGGCGAGGGCAGCGACGAAGTCTTCCATGAGAATGCCTCCTTGGTTTGCGAAGCCAAGGTGGCGCTCAGGCGGCGGAACAATCTCGCCGATGGCGGAAAAGCTTGATCGTTTCCGGAATCAGCTAGCGATTTCAGGTTTCGGCGAGTGCGAGGACCCCCTCCTTGATGAGCCGTCGTGCCAGCACGATCCGCCCAGGATCGTCTATCGGTCCCACGATTTCGGCAACGCGGACGGCCTGACCGGCGAGCAATTGGGCGACACTCTTTCTGAGGGCGCCTGGGAATTCGATCGCGCGTTGCGCTAGTTGGAGCACCACGCGGTCGCCCTCCTCTTCCAGCAAATGCAAGAGGTTCGGCCGCGCGACAACCATCGTATCGAGACCCACGCGCGCCAATGCACCAACATTGAAAAGCTGCCCCCTGGCGCCAGCATCTCTTGAGCGAACGAATTCGTGCGCCATCGCCGATGCCACGCGCTCGAAATCGGCATGGGTCGCGAGGCGTTCCACGAGGCGATCGAACTCAACCCTCGCTTGCTCAAGATTCGCGCGGCCGGTCCCGAAGCCGATCGGCAATGCGCGGCGAAACTCGATGTCGCGCGCGCTCACCTCCGCCACGACTTCGACAAAAAGCTCCGCCCATGTCTTCGACAGTGCGCCTAGAGTGACATGCAAGGACTGAACGTCACCCGCGGTCGCGCTGTGATAGACGCCGCGCGGGATGTAAATGAGATCGCCCTGGTTCAACCTAAAGGTCTTCGTCGGCGGTCCCGGTTGCACGGGCGTTTCATCGTGGTGCTGACCGGGCAGCGGCAGCGCGAGCGGGGACTCGTAGAGTGACCAATTCTTGTAACCTTCCAATTGCAGAACGAAGACATCGTGCGTGTCGAAATGCACTTTGAATCCACCGGCGTTGGGTGGGGAAAGGTAGATGTTGGTCTGAAAGGGCAGGCCGAACTCGGATTCCAGTGCACGGCAGAATTCGCCAAGCCTGTTCAACCGGCGATGCTGTTGGTTCAGCACGATTGTGCAACCGTCCGCAAATAGCTGCATGACGGAAGCCGGAATTATTCGACCGTCCGGACGCGTGTAAGCCTGCGGTTCGGGCGTGCCGGCGGCGTTGACCAAACGGAGG
>JANLXP010000081.1:0-1253 GCA_031365165.1 Alphaproteobacteria bacterium | reverse complement strand
GCCGCCGTTGCCGTAGAGCGGCTTGATCACGATCTCGCCGTGCTCGACGCGGAAGGCGCGGATCGTGTCCGGGTCGCTGGTGATCAGCGTGGGTGGCATGAGGTCCGGGAATTCGGTGACGAACACTTTCTCCGGCGAATTCCTGACCCAGTAGGGATCGTTCACGACGGTCACGCGCTTCGGCAGGCGCTCCAGCATGTGGGTCGTGGTGATGTAGCCCATGTCGAACGGCGGGTCTTGGCGGAGCAGCACGACATCGACGGTGCCGAGATCGAGCGGCTGAACCGCGCCGAGCGTGAAGTGGTTGCCGCGCTCGTTGCGCACCTGGAGCGGGTGGGCGCGGGTCGAGACTTTGTCGCCGCGTTGCGCCAGGTGTTTCGGCAGGTAGTACCAAAGCTTGTGGCCGCGGCCTTGCGCCTCCAGCGCGAGCGCGAACGTCGAGTCGCCGCCGATGTCGATTTTGTCGATCGGGTCCATTTGGATGGCGACGGTTAAGGGCATGGCTGCGTCCTTGATATGAGACAGTCCGGCGTGGGTTTGGGCTGTGCCATCTAACCCACCTTCCGGTGAAAGCGAACAGCCGGATTGCGGCGCCCGTCCGCCATTCGATGCGAGACATACGAGACAGGGGTCGGCTGTGCCATTTCAGTGTGCCACTGTCTCATATCGCGTTCTTCGTCCGGCTTAAGGCCTTGGCTTTGTTAATCTCGATTTCGTCGACCAGCCGGAAGCGGATGGAGCGGTCTTCCGACTCCCACTCCGCCGCCGCCGGCCGTGGCGGCGCGGGCGGCATGTCGCGATAGACATCGGGCTTGAGTGCCTTCAGCCGCGCGAGCAGCAGCGCGTCGGAGTAGTGGCGGCGGCGGTGCCGCAAGGCGCCCGTGCCGGCGGTGACGATCACGCCCTCGCGGCCGCGGCGGTCCGCCTCATCTTCAAGCGCCCCCACGGCCATCGCCTCCGCCCGCGTCCAGCGCAGCGCGAACGCGGCATCGGCCGCGCGGCGGCGATAAACGGCGGCGCGCGAATAGCCCGCGACGGCGCAGGCGTCCTGCACCGGGCGGCCGGTTTCCAGCACGCGAAAGAAGCGCGCATCGGCTTGCGATGTGTGTTTGCGACGAGGGGCCATCGTGGGTCGGATAATGGCAGAAAACGGCGCGTTTGTCAAGAACAAAATGGGAACGATTGTGAGCCCACAGCAACGGTCACTTCGCAAATGGATCGAGAAGACTGACGCCCGTTCTGGCGATATCGGC
>JANLXP010000080.1:0-3936 GCA_031365165.1 Alphaproteobacteria bacterium | reverse complement strand
GCCGCCGTTGCCGTAGAGCGGCTTGATCACGATCTCGCCGTGCTCGACGCGGAAGGCGCGGATCGTGTCCGGGTCGCTGGTGATCAGCGTGGGTGGCATGAGGTCCGGGAATTCGGTGACGAACACTTTCTCCGGCGAATTGCGGACCCAGTAGGGATCGTTCACGACGAGCACGCGCTTCGGCAGGCGCTCCAGCATATGGGTCGTGGTGATGTAGCCCATGTCGAACGGCGGATCTTGGCGGAGCAACACGACGTCGACTGTCGATAGGTCGAGTGGTTCAGGCGCACCGATCGTGTGGTGGTTGCCGCGTTCGTTGCGGACGGTCAGCGTGTGTGCGCGATTGGCCGTCACCTTGGCGCCCCGCTGCGCCAGATGTTTCGGCAGGTAGTACCAAAGCTTGTGGCCGCGACTTTGCGCCTCCAGCGCCAGCGCGAAGGTGGAATCGCCGCCGATATCGATGCGATCGATCGGGTCCATCTGAATGGCGACGGTGAGCGGCATTGGCGCGTCCTTGG
This sequence comes from Alphaproteobacteria bacterium, assembly GCA_031365165.1. Classification (GTDB taxonomy): domain Bacteria; phylum Pseudomonadota; class Alphaproteobacteria; order Micropepsales; family Micropepsaceae; genus SZUA-430. The sequence goes on along the minus strand of JANLXP010000080.1, from coordinate 3,418 downwards.
CGTAAGCGGGGAGGATCGTGAGCAGATATCTAAGCCATATTCAAGAACAAACTAGGAACTCAGAGCCTTGAGGAACGGGATCACCGCTTGGGCAATCTTCTCCGGTTGCTCGGGCAGCAAGGCGTGGCCCGCGCCTTCGATTTCGACGAGCGTGACGCGGGGGCTGAACTCAGCTTTGAGCGCGCGCCCGTTTTCGGGAAGCGCAATTGCGTCGGCCAAGGCTTGGACAACGAGTAGCGGTGCCGTGCCTGCACCCCACCATTCGGCCAGCGGTGTCGCCTGCGTCGCGGTGCTTTGCAGGCGTGCTGTCTCAGTGTGCCAGCCGTCGCGCCAGACGGTGGCGTCGTTGCCCTCTGCGAAGAAGGCGTCGCGCACGTTCGTCAGATGCTGCGCTGGGGTCAGCGTTTCGTCGAAGCATCCGAGCAGCGCTAGGCGCGCCTTCTCCGGAATCGGGACTTTGCCACCAGCCGCGAGCAGCACGACGGCGCGCACGAGGTCCGGCCGGGATGCCGCGAGCGCGCGGGCTTCGCGCTGACCAAACGCGTGACCGATCAGAATGGCTGGTGCGCCCAAAGACTCGATCATGAACGCCGCGTCGGCTGCGAGGTCGAATAGCGTTTGATCCTGCATCGGCCCCGTACTTCGTCCGATGCCGCGGGGCTGAATGCGCACCGCCATGAAGCCTGCGGTGACGACGTGGCGGGCCAGATCGTCGAAATCCTCCGCCGGTCGGCCGAGCGAGGCAATCATTACGACGAGCGGACCTGTGCCATCGATGAGCGCTTCAACTGTGATGCCGGGTCGTTCGAAGAGGCGTGGGTTTGGCATGGTGTTTCTTAGCACCTTGTATTGCTATGCTGGAGTCGTTCTTCCAGGGGCTGAGCACAAATGAGAATCCACATGAGCGTGACGACACGCCTGTTTGTTTGCGAACAAACGGACTTAGAGCGATTGCGATGTGGTGAGAGAGACGGCGATGGCTTCCAGGGATCCCATCGGATGAACGGCGTCACTGATCTCCATCTCTATATGATTTGGGCTGCAATCGATGGCTCCGAGTGGGAGCCCGACACTTATTCTGGCGAGATGTTGAGGGACGGCGAGCGCTTCATCGCACATGTTTCTCCGGCGATGGTCTCCGCCTTTGCGTCGATTGGCGATTCCGACGTCAATCGAATTGCTTTGCAACTCGCACCATCTGAGAACTTTGGATGGGAGGTCACAGAGGTGTCCGAATTGATCGTAGCCGTGCGCGAGTTGGCTAGGGGCGTTGGGGGCAATCAGCTGTGTCTTGAAGTGGCGTTGTAGGAAACGAGGCGTAAGTGCGCCGGTCCCGCATTCAGTTTACGCGTAGCTTCAGCGCCTGCAGCGCGAACGCGGCTTGGCGGCCCAGCGGGGCTTCGGCGCCTGCGAGGTTTAGGCAGTTTTGCGCGGCGCGGATTGCCGAGTTCATTTTTCCGATCGACTCGCTTGCCTTCGAGAGTTCGAGCCAGAGGTCGGCGCGACGTGGCGCGATCAGGACCATGCGTTCGGCGATGGTGAGGGCGCGCATAGCGTCTTTGCCCGCGAGGGCGCGGGAATGGATGTTGTTCAATAGGCGGAGCAGCACATCCCTGCGCCCGACCGGGCCGTACTTGCCGGGGTCGTCTTCGGGAAGTTGCGGCCAGGGGCGGAGTTCTTCTACGTCCAACACCACACCGCCGTTGAACGGATCGATCACGCGTGCGTGGTCGCCGTCGCCGATCGTCATGAGGAAATGGCCCGGCGTATTCAAACCGTGCGCGGAAATTTCCATGCGGTGCGCGAGGTCGATATAGAGGATGCCGAGCGAGACGGGCAGGCCGCGCCTGCGATCGATCACGCGCACCAAGTCTGCGTTTTGCGGATCGTCGAACGTGGCGTTGTCGCCTTCGTAGCCGTGGCGCACGCCGATCGTCTCAGCCAGTGCGCGCGCCGCGGCAGGTACTTCCGCCATACCACGGCGGACGGCGGCGTAACTCTCGCGCGCGTCATCCGCCAATTGGCGCATGTGGTCGCGGTAGGGTTTGAGGTCGAGGCCCAGATGATCGAGCGCCGCCAGATTGAGTGCGGTTTCGGCGAGAGGAATCTCAGTGTCTTCGCGCTGCCCCACGTCGTGGAGTTCGCGCAAGATTTGCTGCGTCCTCTCGTCGGTCATTCCTTATTCGCCCGGTTGCAATTCTGGCGACACTGCGGCGACCTCGGCGTTACCGCCGGGCCACGCGAAGCGGCGTGGATCATCTTTCAGAAGCGCATAGTTCACCACACGGCGCGCCTGGGGAACAGAGCGCGCGTGAGCCAGAACGCGGTCGAGTTCGGCCTGATCCTGCGCGATCCCCAAGATGTAGATCGTGCGGTTCTGCGTGTTGATCGTGTAGTTGATGTCCTTGATCGCGGCGTCACTCAAAATCCGGGCGCGGACTTGGGTGTTGATCCAGCGGTCGCGGACGGTATCGAGCAAGTCACCCTCGTTCGTAACCTCGATGTCGTTGACGACTTCTTTGATGTTCGGCGTTCCCCACGCGATGCGCGTCGCGACGAGACGATCTTCGTTTGTGGGCACGGTGCCCGAAAGATGCACGCGGCCTTCGATGACGGAGGTTGCGACGCTGGTGAACAGTTCGGGGCCTTGGGCCAGAAGGCGTGCGTTCAGATCCGTTCGTGCGTTGAAGTCGCCGAGAGCGTTCGAGAACGAGCGTTCTTCCGTCGTCAGCGATACGCCGACGCAGCCGGTTAGGCTTGCGCTCAAGACGATCGCAATCAGAATCCGAGTCACAGTCATGGATGCACCTCACAAACTTCAAACGCGCCAGGCGTCGACGATGTGGTGCGGCCAGCGGCCTGGCGCCAGCAACACCAGGTCAAATCGATGCGGTAGTTTGTTTAATTTTGGCTTTCGAGCGCGAAATTGAGCAGCGGCGGCTTCGACCCGCTGGCGTTTTGTTGCGCCGACCGACTCGGCTGCGGCTTCAACCGTGTGTCTGGCGCGAACTTCGATGAAAACGAGCGTACGCTGCGTCCAGAAAGGGGAGAGCGCCACAACATCGAGTTCGCCGCCGCGGGCGAGGAATTGGCGGCTCAAAATTCTGTAACCTTTGGCGGCGAGGTAGGCTGTGGCGATCCACTCGCCGGCGAGCCCACGCGCGCGGGCCTTTTGGCGCTCGACGCTCACGCGTCCTGTTTCTTCAATTCGAGCGCGCGGGCGTAGACCTCGCGGCGCGGTAGGCCGAGCGCTGCGGCGACGATCGCAGCTGCATCTTTGACCGGGTGGCGCTTCAACGCTTCGGCGAGTTGCGCGTCCAGCCTGTCGACGCCGACGGATTGAGCAGTGGTGCTGGGCGGCGCAACCACGATCACGATCTCGCCCTTTACATCCGGATGTTCTTCATAGTGGGCTGCG
>JANLXP010000069.1:0-1368 GCA_031365165.1 Alphaproteobacteria bacterium | reverse complement strand
TAGCTTTCGGCCATCGCGATCGCCGAGGTTGCGGGGGCGTAGAAGGCCGAAAGCTATCTCAAGGATAAGAAGCGCATCCTCCCTTGCGCCGCATATCTGAAGGGCGAGTTCGGTCTGAAAGATCTCTACGTCGGTGTCCCGTGCGTCATCGGTGCTGGCGGCGTAGAGAAGGTGATCTCGCTGACCCTCACGCCGGAAGAAAACGGCATGCTGCAAAAATCGGTCGATGCCGTGCGCGGCCTCATTGACGCCTGCAAAAAACTCGAACCGAAGCTCGGTTGAAATGATGAGCGTGGGAAGCGACCAATGATCATTCCCACGCTCACCACCGATCGTCTCATCCTGCGCGCCTATCGCGAGGACGACGCACAGGCGATTGCAGCACTCCACGGCGACCCAGAGGTCGTGCGTTACCTGACACCGAACGGCGAGCCGCAGCCCTCGCTCGCCGAGGCTTGGGACCACATCGCCAAACACCTTGGTCACTGGTTCCTCAAGGGCTACGGCAAATGGGCGGTAGACGAGCGCGCCTCCGGCCGTTTCGTCGGCCGCGTCGGTCTCTATGATCCGCCCTATGATTGGGTAGGCATCGAACTTGGCTGGACGTTCCTGCGCGACGCCTGGGGCAAGGGCTACGCGACGGAAGCGGGCGCCGCCGCAATGCGCTGGGGCTTTGAGACCTTGGCCGTCGACGAAATCGTCTCGGCCATCCACCCCGACAACGCCGCCTCGATCCGCGTCGCCAAGCGCTTGGGCGAGCGCCACCTGCGCGACGGCACGCTGAACGGCAAACCGGCGCTGATCTATGGCATCACGGCGTCGGAGTGGCGCCGTTTACGCTAACGACGTCTTGATTGTAGGCCCAGCCTACGCTCCGATGGAGCGTCCAAGTACCCCGAAGTGCGTTCAACCAAAACCCATGTCGACGCGCAGCCAGTGGCATGAGATCGAACTGCCGGTGCAGCCGGCAGCACTGTTCAATCTGCTCCTCGCTCCCAAAGCGATCCGCGGCCGGTGGAACAATGTTGCGGCCGTCGTCACCGAAGTCGACGGCGCCTGGGTCATCGCGTGGGGCCAGCGCGAAAACGACCCGGACTATGTCAGCGGCGCGCGCATCAAATCTTTCCAAGCCCCGCAACGCGTAACACTCGCCTTCGATTATTCTCGTGCGCGCAGTGGCTTGCTCCCCTTCGCAAACGGCATGACCGCCGAACTCACGATCCAAGCGAAAGGCGCGAGTTCATTACTGCGCGTCACGCATGCAGGCTTTCCCGCTGACAACGACGACTACTTCAACGCCTGCGCCGACGGCTGGCGCGCGGCCCTGCAAGGCCTCGGCGCGAAGCTGATGCCGCCCACGCCGCAACA
>JANLXP010000618.1:0-2715 GCA_031365165.1 Alphaproteobacteria bacterium | reverse complement strand
CGGCGGTCCGATCACATCCAAAGCCGACCTGATCGGCTCCATCGCCAAAGGCGTAAAGCCGAAGAGCGAATGGCGCATCGGCACCGAGCACGAAAAATTCGGTTACGACCTGAAGACGCTCGCGCCGCTTCCCTATGAGGGCAAGCCCGGCATCCGCGCGATGCTGGAAGGCCTGCAACGCTTCGGCTGGGACCCGATCAATGAAGGCGCCAACATCATCGGCCTGAAGCACGCGGGCGGCGGCGCGATCAGTCTGGAGCCCGGCGGCCAACTCGAGCTCTCCGGCGCGCCGCTGAAAAGCATCCACGAAACCTGCGCCGAGTCGAATGAACACCTTGATCAGGTGAGCCAAGTCGCGAAGGAAATCGGCGCGGGCTTCCTCGGTTTAGGCTACCACCCGACTGCACGTCTCGACGACGTGCCCGTGATGCCGAAGGGCCGTTACGGGATCATGAAGAACTACATGCCCCGCGTCGGTGGCCTCGGGCTCGAGATGATGTTCCGCACCTGCACGATCCAGGTGAACCTCGACTTCTCGTCCGAAGCCGACATGGTCAAAAAGTTCCGCGTCGGCCTCGCGCTGCAGCCGATCGCGACCGCACTGTTCGCCGCCTCGCCGTTCCGCGAGGGCCGTCCGAACGGCTTCCTCTCGTACCGCAGCCACGTCTGGACCGACGTCGACAACGCGCGCTCCGGCATGCTGCCCTTCGTGTTCGAAGACGGGATGAGCTTCGAGCGTTACGTCGACTACGCACTCGACGTGCCGATGTACTTCATCTACCGCGACGGCAAGTACCTCAACACAGCGGGTCAATCCTTCCGCGATTTCATGGCGCGCAAGCTACCTGGCCTGGAAAAAATCGAACCCACAATGTCCGACTGGGCCGATCACCTGACGACGATCTTCCCCGAAGTACGCCTGAAGCAGTTCCTCGAAATGCGCGGCGCCGATGGCGGCTTGTGGCGCCGCATCTGCGCGCTCCCCGCACTCTGGACTGGCATCTACTACGATGGCACCGCGCTCGACGGGGCCTGGGACATCGTCAAAGACTGGACCGACGAAGAACGTAGCGCGCTACGCGAAGCAGTGCCGAAGCTCGGCCTGAAGACACCGTTCCGCAACACGAACGTCCACGCAATCGCACGACACATGCTGGAGATCTCGCGTGCGGGCCTGCGCGCGCGCGCAAACGGACTCGGTCGGCGGCACCGAAGAAGGCTTCATCGAACCGCTGTTCCAAATCGTCGAAAGCGGCAAGACCCGCGCGGACGACCTCCTCGAACGTTTCCACGGCGCCTGGGGCCGCGACGTGACGAAGATTTTCTCGGAGTTCTCGTACTAACGAGGTAAACGCGGCTAACCATGCGCCCGCATCGCGGGATGACATGGCCGCTGCCCCACGTGACAATGCCCCGGGGGATGCCGTCGCACAATTCGCGGCGGGTCGTGGGGCAAATGAACGAGCCGGAAATTAGATCGTCGGACAACGTCGCGCAGTCGCAAGCGCCGCTTGCGCTGCCGTCGCCGGGCGCGTTCGCGGCCGATGTCGCGGAGCCCGACAGCATGTTCGACCGCGCGCTGATCTGGATCGAGCAGCAGCCCGTTCCCGCCGGATTCGCGATTTTCGTCATTTTGATCATCGTGCACCTCGTCGTGCTCAACATCGCCGGCGTCGCCAACGGCGTCTTCATCGGTGAGCAACTCTTCCTCGGCGCAGGCTCCGCCGCGATCGAAGTCCTGCTCTTGGGCTTCATCGCCTACAACATCGTGCTGCCGACCTTGATCGGCACCCAGTGCGTTCGCACCTACGACGATCTGCGCCCGGCGCTCGCGACAGATGACGCAACGTTCGCTCAAACGCGTTCCGGGTTGGTCGATGCGTTTCTCGTCTGGCGCTTCGGCTTTGGATGTTTCTGGGCGATCATCTTGGCGACGGTCTACGGCGACCTCTTGCGTCGCGCGATCCCCGGCGAAGGCTGGAGCGTTGCTGTACAGACGATCTGGATGTACGTGCGCCTCGCGCTAACGTTCGGCCTGATGGGTTCGAGTATCACCTACGTCGCGCTGCTGCATCACCGTTTCCGTGCCGCGACAAGCACGCAGCTTTATGTCGACCTGTTCGACCTAACGCCGATAGAGCCCGTCGCGCGTTACGCACGTCACGTGGCGCTGTTCTTGGTCGTCCTGATCGCGCTAGCGGGCCCTTCCGTCTCGCAGCCGGACGCAATGTATGCGAGTGCAGCCCTGCTGGTGCTGGGCGTCGTTCTCACAATCGGTGCCGTGATCGGTGCGATGTGGGGCGCGAGGCGCGCGATCCGCGCGGCAAAAGCAGCCGCCACCCATGACCTGCAGCTCTACGCACGCGAACTCTGGCGCCGTGCCTATGCCGGCGGCCAGCTAACGGAAGCGGTGGGTATCCCGGCGCTAAGCGCCATGCTGACCGTGAAAAATGAGATCGCGCGTGTACCCGATTGGCCGGGCGGCTTCGCGGTATTCGCGCGCATCGCGACGCTCGTGATCATTCCCATTCTGTCGTGGTTCGGCGGCCAGTTGGCAGCGCAGCTTTCGGCCACGCTCGCCCCCTGACCGCCGCAATCGTTAGATCAGACCTTCGGCCTTCAGCGCCTCTTGCACCTTCGGCCGCGCCGCAACGCGCAGATCGGTGTCCTGACCGGGCCGTTCGGCGCGCAGGTCATCGCCCCGCTGGTGGCCTC
>JANLXP010000941.1:0-2800 GCA_031365165.1 Alphaproteobacteria bacterium | reverse complement strand
CTGGCGTTTCAGGACTTCCAGCATGCCGGTGAGGAAGCGCCTGGTGTCGTTCGGATCAATCACCATCTGCGCCATGAAGGGTGCTGCCAGTTCGTACGCGGTCGTGCCGGATGAGACTTGCTTCAGGAGCTGCTCGTAACGGGCAGGGTCTTCGCCGGGTTTAACGGCATAGACGACGTTTACGGCGACGGCTGGATCCATGAACGAGATGTCGCCCGAGAACCAGCTCGCGGTCACGTCGCTGCGACCGCCGCCCATGTTGAGATAGGCCTGGCCGTAGGACTTGCGGAGCACGAGCGCGATTTTGGGCACCGTCGAGAGTTCGAGCGCCGCCATGAAGGTCATGATCTTGCCTGGGAGGCGGCGCTTCTCGCTCTCGACGCCGACGAGGAAGCCCGGCGTGTCGGCGAGGAAGATCAGGGGAATGTTGAAGCTGTCGCAGAGGACGATGAAGCTTGTGATCTTGTCGCAACCGTCGGGGTCGAGCGCGCCGCCTTTGAACATCGGGTTCGAGGCGACGATGCCGACGGTCTTGCCTGTGATGCGGCCGAGCGCGGTGACGGCCACTTTGGCGAAGCGTTCCTTGAGCGGGAAATACGTGTCCTTGTCGAGGATCGCTTTTATGACGGGGCGCACGTCGTAAGTCTTCGCGCGGCTCTCGGGGACGAGCGTGTCCAAAGCCGCGGCGACGGGTTCGATGGCGGGGACGATCGGCGGCGCTTGCGTGGCGTTGTCGGGCAGGTAGGAGAGGAACGCTTTCAGTTGCCCGATCGCGTCTTCATCGGAGTCGACCACGGTGTCCACAAACCCGGTCTGCTCGCTGTGCAGACGCCAACCGCCGAGGTCTTCGGGGTTCATCTCTTCGGCGATCGCGACGGAGGTGACCATCTGGCTCGACACTGCGAGCACCGCGCCTTTGCGCATGACGACGAAGTCGGAGTTGATGCAAGTGAACGCGCCGCCGCCGTAGGTGAGGCCCAGCACCGCCGAGGCCCATGGCGTCTCGCGTGTGTGGGTGTAGCGTGCGCCCTCGCCGGCACGGCCGATACCGGCGGCGCCCATGATGTCGGGAATGCGCCCGCCGGCGCACTCCATCAGGCTCACCATCGGCATGCCGTTCTTCCGGCAGGTTTCGCGCACGTAGTATTGCTTCTTGCCGTGCACTTCCGCGGAGGACGAGCCCAGCGTCGTAAAGTCGGCCGCATTCACGCCCGCCATGCGGCCCGCGATCTTGCCAAAGCCCGAGACGACGCCGTCGCCTGGCGACTTATCGCGGACGTCTGGCTTGATCGAGGTCGCAAAGAGGCCCGCTTCGATGAACGTGTCCTTGTCGACGAGCAGTTCCACCCGCTCGCGCGCGTTCAGAATGCCGGCGGCTTTGCGTTCGCCGAGGCGCGTGGGCGAGCCCATCGCCTTCGCGCGTTTTGCGCGCGCTTCGAAGTCGGCGCGTTCTTTGTCGAAGGGCATGCGGTTAGAGTTTCGCTTGAGAGAAGAAGCAGGTCGCCTCGCCGGTGTGGCAGGCGGGGCCGGTTTGGTCGACTTTGAGGAGCAGCGTGTCGCCGTCGCAGTCGATCCAGGCTTCGACGAGGCGCTGTGTGTGGCCGGAGGTTTCGCCCTTGCGCCAGAGTTCGCCACGCGAGCGCGACCAGTAGGTCACATCGCGCGTTTCGAGTGTGCGGGTGAGCGCGTCCTTGTTCATCCACGCGACCATGAGGACGCGGCCGTCCTTCGCGTCCTGAGCGACGGCGGCGACGAGGCCGTCGCGGTTGAACTTGACGGTGGCGATGAATGCGCTCGGCGAGAGTTGGCTCATGCAGCGTTCTTCAATCTCTCCAAGCCGGCGTCAAGGTCGGCGAGGAGGTCGTCCGGGTCTTCGAGGCCCGCGTGGATGCGAATGACAGGACCGTTCGCGGCGAATTTCGATGCCGTACGGGTTGGTTGGGCGGGGACGATCAGGCTTTCGTAGCCGCCCCACGACCAGCCCATGCCGAAGAGTTGCATGCCGTTCAGCATCGCAGCGACCGCGGCGTCTGAGCACGGTTTGAACTCGACGCCGAAGAGACCGGAGGCACCCTTGAAATCGCGCTTCCAAATTTCGTGGCCGGGGTCGGTCGGCAGAGCAGGGTAGAGGACCCGCGCGACTTCGGGCCGCGTGCTCAGCCATTCGGCCAGGCGTTTCGCTGTCGCCTGGTGCTGCTTCAGCCGCACAGCCATGGTGCGCAAGCCGCGCTGGCCGAGATAGATGTCGTCGGGGCCGACCGTCAGACCCAGATTGCCGTGCGTGTCGCGCAGGCGCGTCAGGTGCTTGGCGTTGGCGGTGACGGTGCCCAGCATCGCGTCGGAGTGGCCAACCACATATTTCGTCGCTGCCATGACGGCGATGTCGGCGCCGTGGCCGAACGCATCGAAGAACAGCGGTGTCGCCCAGGTGTTGTCCAAGATGACGGCGACGTTTGCCGCGTGCGCCGCTTCGGCGATGGTGGGAACGTCTTGGACTTCGAATGTCAACGAGCCCGGGCTTTCGAGGAAGACGGCGCGCGTGTTCGATTTGAACAGACGCTCGATACCCGCGCCGATCAGCGGGTCGAAATAGGTCGTCGTGATGCCGAAGCGCGTTAACGTCTTGTCGCAGAAGGTACGCGTGGGTCCGTAGACCGAATCGGTAACGAGCACGTGGTCACCCGCGGAGGCGACGCTCATGAGGGCAAGCGTGCAGGCTTGCAGGCCCGAAGGGCACAGCACCGTTCCCGAGCCGCCTTCGAGTTCGCAGATCGCGTTCTGCATCGCTTCGATCGTGGGG
>JANLXP010000937.1:0-10478 GCA_031365165.1 Alphaproteobacteria bacterium | reverse complement strand
TACATGGCGATCTCGACGGTTCTCATCGGAACCCCCGGCTTCTTCGCTTAATAAGCGAAACCAAGCCTTTAGCTTCGGGGCCCGCGGCAAATCAAAAGCCGCCGGGCCCCGAAGTCGTTTTGGCGCTCTGCGAGAATCTCGTGCCCTTCGCGTTGACAGAGATGATGCAGATCGAGCGGCGCCAAAGGGTCGGTGACCGTCACCGCCAAGTGCTCACCGGCCGCCATCCCCCGCAGCGCGCGCTCCGTCATCAACGACGGCATGGGGCACTTGAGCCCCGTCAGGTCGAGTTGTCGCGCCGCGCTCCATTCGGCCTCGTCCGCGCGTCCGTTCATGGAAAGTTCGATTGACGCATTCTATGCAGTCCCTAGGTTCGCTCTGGAGCGTATGCGATGCCCGCCATCGCACGCGAATCCGACGAAATCGGCCTGAGAGCCGCAGGGGGACGAAGGAGTGGTCGGCGCAATAGCCCGCGAGTGGCGGTTCATCTCCAGTACGACGCGGCTCATAGGCCGCATGCGCACGATCACGCCGGATTCCACCCACACGGTCGCCGACATCATCGAGGGCTGGGCGGCGAAGCGCCCGAACAACGTCGCGATCTGGTTCGAAGACAAGAAATACACCTACCGCGAGTACGACGCGGCCGCGAACCGCTACGCGCGCTGGGCGCAGTCGTTGGGTTTGAAGCGCGGCGACTCCGTCGCCCTGTTGATGGAAAATCGCCCCGAGTATCTTTTCGCGTGGGGCGGCCTCATAAAAATCGGCGTCATCGTGGCGCTCATCAACACGAACCTGCGCGAACGCGCACTCGCGCATAGCTTCGCGATCTCGAATTCCAAACACCTGGTACTCGGATCGGAGCTTGCGGCCAACTACGCCTCGTGCGCTGACGATCTCAAAGAAGAACTCACCGTTTGGGCGACAGGCGGTGCCGTTCCGGGCGTCAAGGATCTCGACGCAGCGCTTGCCGCGCAATCCGATGCGCCGCTCCCCAAGGACGTTCGCAATGGCATGACCGCGAACGACAAGTGCTTCTACATCTATACCAGCGGCACGACCGGCTTGCCGAAAGCCGCGAACATGAGCCATTTGCGCATCCAAATGATGATGCACTCGTTTGCGTCCGCGATGAAATCGACCGAGCGCGATCGCATGTACGACGTGCTGCCGCTCTACCACTCCGCCGGCGGCGTGTGCGCGCTCGGATCCGTCCTCACCGTCGGCGGCTCCGTCATCATTCGCCGAAGGTTTTCCGCGACCCAGTTCTGGGACGACTGCGTGAGATATCGCGCGACGCAGTTCCAGTATATCGGCGAACTCTGCCGCTATCTTTTGAACACACCGGCTCACGTGAAGGAGCGCCGCCATCGCCTCCGCGTTGTCATGGGCAACGGCCTCAGGCCCGAAATATGGCCGGCGTTCAAAGCGCGCTTCAGCATTCCTCAGATCATCGAGTTCTACGGTGCGACCGAAGGCAATGTCTCGATGGCGAACGCTGACGGTAAGGTTGGCGCCATCGGCCGCATCCCAGGCTATATGCGCCGCATCATCCAAACCCGCCTCGTGAAATTCGACATCGAAAGCGAACAGCCGATTCGAGACGCCAAGGGCTTCTGCATCGAATGCAAAGCCCATGACGCGGGCGAGGCGATCGGCAAGATCGATGAGCAACGCGGACGCTTCGAGGGTTACTCCAAGGGCACCGACACCGAAAAGAAAATCCTGCGCGACGTCTTCGAAAAGGGCGACGCCTGGTTTCGCACCGGCGACCTGCTCAAGCGCGACAAGCACCACTACTACTATTTCATCGACCGCATTGGTGACACGTTCCGCTGGAAAGGCGAAAACGTGGCGACCAGCGAAGTCGCCGAAGCGATCTCGATCTTTCCAGGCATCAAGGAAGCGAACGTTTACGGCGTGAAGGTGCCCGGCACCGACGGCCGCGCCGGCATGGCGGCCCTAGTAACCGCAGGCCCCGTCGACCTCGCAAAGTTCAAAGCGCATCTCGAAAAGAACCTGGCGGCCTACGCGCGCCCGATCTTCCTACGCATGCAAGGTGAGATCGAAATCACCGGCACGTTCAAGCACCGCAAGGTCGAACTGGTGAAAGACGGCTACGATCCGCGGACGGTGAAAGATCCGCTGTTCTTTCTCGATCCCGTCGACGGCCAATACGTGGCCCTGACACCAGACCTCTACGACCGCCTCATCGCCGGCGAGATCAGGCTCTAAAAGTTCAACACTTCGACCGGCGTCCAGCGTTGCTTGCGCCGTTCGCCGCGCGACGAGGAATCTTCGTTATCGTAGCTGATCGTAACGACCGGCGCCGTAAACGCGGCACGGTCGTGCAAGACGTTCGCGTTGACGATCCCCCAATATTCATCGCCGTCGCCGTAGATCGCGCCGACATAGACACCGCAGCGGGCGCAGAGCAGAAAGTCCGCAGTCTTGAGACCGAACCGATAACGCACGAGGGAGCCCTTGTCGGCGTCGAACCGTAGCGCGCCGTCCGCATCGCTGACCGTCAAGGCGCCATGCGAACGGCAGAACGAACACTGGCACGCCCGCCGCTCAAGCTCGCCTGCGGGCCGTGTGCTTTCAAACGTAACCGTCAGCGCGCCGCAGTGGCAGCCGCCGCCAAACGCCATCATTCCGGCCATAAGGGCCTCCTACTCGGCAGCCGTTTTATTGTCTTTCGCCGCCTGTTCGATCACGTGCTTCTGGATCGTCGCCATCGCAGCGCCCATCGCGGCGCCGATGTACTTCTCCGAGTGCTTGGTCGCATCGTCGAAGCTGTCTTGCCGGTTCACGTTCGCGTTGTTGATCACGGGCGTCACGTGCCGTTGCCACAACTCGAAGCTCTTCTTCGTGTTGTCGAACGTCGCCCAATTGTGCGCGAGCTGCAGGAAGCAGCCGAACTCGCCCTGTTTGGCCTGCAACCGCTTGATCTGCGCAATCGCATCGTCGGGCGTGCCGACGACGATCACGCCATCCTTGATGCCTTGCTCAAGCGGATCGACGTTCTTGTCTTGCGTTGCGCTAGCCGGATTGATCTTGGAGAAATAGTCCGCCCATTTGTGGAAGCCATATTTGATGTTCTCCATCGCCTGCTGCTTCGTCTCGGCGATGTGCACCGGCCCGACCAGGCGCAGCCGCTCAGCATCCATCTTGCGACCGTTCTCAACCGCAACGTCATTCGCGATCTTCCAGTTGATGCCAAGCGCGTCGTAACCGCCCGTTTGCGTCGCAGCAACGCAAAGCATGCCGAACCCGTGCTTACCCGCAAGCTTGCCGCCCGATGGCGTCACACTCGAGGCGACGCAAATTTCCGGATGCGGCCACGAGTATGGACGAAGCTGCGAAATCGCGTTCGAAAGGTTGAACCACTCCGTCTTCTTCGTCACGCGCTTGCCGGCGAACAGTTCGAGGATGACTTCAATCGCCTCAACCATCCGGTCACGCTGCGTGTTCGGATCGATGCCCATCTGGAACGCATCCGAGGGCAGCAGGCCCGGCCCCACGCCGAACATCACACGACCCCGCGTTTGATGATCAAGTTGGATCATCCGGTTCGCGACGGTGAGCGGGTTGTGATAAGGCAGCGACACGACGCCGGTACCCAGACGAATGCGTTTCGTGCGTTCCGCTGCGGCTGCAATGAAAAGCTCGGGCGAAGCGATGATCTCGTACCCGGCCGAATGGTGCTCACCGACCCACGCCTCGTCATAGCCCAACTTGTCCAAGTGCTCGAACAACTCAAGGTCGCGGTGGAGGCACAGGGTGGGGTCTTCATCCAACGGATGGAAGGGCGCGAGGAAGGTGCCGTTACGGAGCTTGATGGACATGCGAAATTTCCTTCGGTGACAATGTCGTTTCGCCTGACATACTGTCAGCCGACCACGACATTGACAACCGACGAGGAATCCATGCGCGCCGCCGTTTTCAAAGGAACAGGAACGCCGCTTGCGATCGAAGCCGTAGCGAATCCGGAATGCGGCCCGACCGACCTGATCCTGAAAGTAAAGAACTGCGGTATCTGCGGCTCCGACCTCCACATGACGGAAGCAACGTCGATCCAACCGCTCCCCTCGGGCGCCGTGATGGGTCACGAGTTTGCCGGCGAAGTCATGGAGGTGGGTGCCGCTGTGAAGGGCAACTGGAAGGTTGGCGATCGCGTCGCAGGTTTTCCCTATATCTATTGCGGTGAGTGCGCGGGATGCCGCAACGCCGGCACTGGCTTTGGCGTTTGCGAGAAGGGTATCTCCGTCGGCCTCGGCCAAAGCCACGGCGCCTATGCCGAGTACGTCCGCATCGGCGCGACCGGCGCACACAAACTGCCAAGCGTTGTGAACTTCCACGAAGGCGCGATGGTTGAGCCGCTTGCCGTCGGCCTGCATGCCGTGGACAAGGCGAATATGCAGCGCGGCGCCACGGTGCTCGTGATCGGTGCGGGACCCGTGGGTCTCTCCGCCATGCTTTGGGCGAAATTCCTCGGCGCGCGCCACGTGATCGTCAGCGACAAGGCCGAGCTACGCGCCAAGATGGCAGCACGCTTCGGCGCAACCGATGCAGTCGATCCTTCCAAGGCCCTGATGCCGCAAGTCGAAGCGATCGCCGGAAAAGGCCCGGACATCATCTTCGAATGTGTGGGTGCTCCCGGCCTCATCAACGAAACGATGATGATGGCGCCGCGCAACGCAAAGATTGTGGTCGCCGGCGTCTGCCAGCAGATGGACATGATCATGCCGCTCGTCGGAATCGTGAAAGAGCTCACGCTGCAATTCGTCCTCGGCTATCGCCCCGCCGACTTCGATTATGTGATTGAGATGATTGCGAAAGACCGCGTCGACGTCGAACACATGATCACCGACGTTGTTAACCTCGATGCACTGCCCGCCGCTTTCGAAGCGCTTCGCAAGCCCGCGCATCAGTGTAAGGTGATGCTGGAGAACTGAGGGTAGGGGCCTCGATGACCGAAACCGGCATCCCGTTTATCTGGGCCGATATCCCGGGGCATATCTCCTATGTCCTGATCGCGATCTCGTACTGGCTCACGAACATCTATTGGCTGCGCGTCACGGCAGTCCTCGGTCTGACGCTGGAGATCGTCTACTTCCAGCTTTCCGGCGGCGCGATGCACACGGGCATCGTTTGGGACGTCGTCTTCATCGCGATCAACCTCTACCAAATCTATTGGCTGGTCGACGAACGCCGCAAGTTGAAGACGATGGAGCACGCGCACCTCTTGCGCCAAGGCGTTTTCGCGGGCTTCACCGACGCACAGCTCGCGCGTCTCGTCAGCGCCGGATCATGGCGCGAACTCGAACCCGGAACCGTGCTGACGGAACAAGACAAGGCCGTACCCGAACTCGTGCTCATTTGCGACGGTCAGGCAGTGGTCAACGTGCACGGCACGACCGTGGCGCATCTGCGCGGCGGCGCGTTCGTCGGCGAGATGGCGTTCGTTTCCGGTAATCCGGCCTCTGCGACCGTTGTGATCGAACAGCCGACCCGCGCCTTCGTGTTCGACATCGCGAGCTTGCGCAAACTGGTCGAAAAAGATGACCTCGTCGCGGTCGCAATCCATCGCGTGATCGGCCGCGACCTCGCTAAGAAGCTGCAAAAACAAGACGAAGCGGAAGCAGCCTAAGGCCCAACCAGCTCGTCGGGCAGTGCAGCCCAAGCTTGCGGCAGCTCGAACCGGCTCACGTGAGCCGCCCGCGAGTCGGCACCGAACACCATCGCGGCCGGCGACGCCATCGACCACTGCGGCCAAGCCTCGACGCCATTCGCTGTCGGTACGCCGGTGCGTGCAAACGACGTCCAAGCCTCGATCATCGCGCGACTGATCGCGTCGGCCTCGGGTCCTTTACCGAAGAAATTGTCGGCGCCCGGCAAACCATACGTCCCAAAGACGAAGCCGAGCTCCAACGCATGGCAAGCTCCGAACGCACCGCCCACCGCGGGCGACCGCCAATCAAACACGTACTCATAGACCGGCGCTCCCGCGCTCTGCGCGCCAAGCAGCCTGAGCGTCGGCTCGCGAAACGCGCGATCGGTTTGCATCGACACATAGCGCTCGTACGGCGACCCGTCGCGATCGGCCGCAAGCAGCGCCGGTGCCGACGCGCCGAACTGACGCGAAGCCCAGCGCTCGAGTTTACCTTCGTCCATGTCGTGAAACTTCGAATCCAGAGCCGTCCAAAGCTTCCATTCCTCCGTCGTAGAGCCCGCGATCACAGGAACGCCCGCCGCAGATCCGCCCCGAAGTGCTTCGATCGGCGAGAGCGGCAACACTTTGCCGTCGATCACCGGTTGGAACGCCATGGATCCAAGCTTGTGCGGATCGTGCTGCGTATCGACCTCGACCACCACATCGGCCTGCGCCTTGAGCAACGCTTCAACTGGCGTGCGCTCCAGATCGTTCGCCGTACCGCCCAAGTGTTTGAGGAACGCCTCCGCTACGCGGTTCGCATGCTCGCGCGGCCGCGCGATATGTGCGCCGCCGCTCTCGCAAATCGCTTTATGAAACAACCCGCGCGCGGCAGGACTTGCGAGCAAGCACGCAACCGACATACCGCCGGCGCTCTCGCCGAAGATCGTGACATTGCCAGGATCGCCGCCAAACGCGGCGATGTTGTCGCGCACCCAACCGAGCGCTGCGATCTGGTCCTGAAGCCCTTCCGTACCCGTCGACCCAATCCGCCCGTTCGTCATGTCGGCAAGCCGCAAGAACCCAAGATTGCCGAGCCGGTAGTTGATCGTCACGACGACAACATCGCCCGCCGCCACCAACGCCTTGCCACTATAGAGCCCGATGCTCCCCGCACCCGTGACGAACGCACCGCCGTGGATCCAAACCATCACCGGTCGCTTCGCGTCGTCGCAATCGGGCGTCCAAACGTTGAGCGACAAGCAATCTTCGCTCTGCACGGTCTTGCCGCCGCTTCCGATCAATCCTTCCAGCGCCGTGGGATTTTGTGGCGCCACAGCTCCAGCAGCGCGAGCGGATCTGACACCCGCCCATGGCGCAGCGCGCTCCGGCGCATGCCAACGTCGCGCGGTGGCAAACGCAATGCCCTTGAAGCTCGAAACGCCACCGCGGCGCACGCCTTCCAGTTTCCCGCACGGTGCCTCGACGATCGCCGGAGCCGATTCAACCACGTTCATAAGCAACGTCCCTCAAGCCGAAATGACCAAGAATCCCGCGCGCGGAAAATGCACGACCACGTCGCCAACCGCAGGGTCGTGCCGTTTGATAGCAATCTCTTGCGCCGTCGAAAACACAAGCTCGCCCGTCACCGGATCGCGGCCATAGTCATCCGCCATCACGCTGACACGCTCGCCAGGTTTGCGTCCATTCGGATCGTGCTCGTCCGTGCGCGCGACCGCCGTGGACGTTGCAGCCTTTGCGATAGCAAGCGCTTCCTTTGAATCCATCGGCGTATACGTGCCATGTCCGATAGCCGTCACCCGCGCATACCACGCTGTGATCCGCGGAAACTCCTTCAACAAAGCCTCGGCCGTAGGGGCGAAGAAGCTCTTCAAGAACCAGATGTTCAGATGGCAATGCGTATCATCGACATTGGCGACGTCGCCATGCAGGAACTTGCGACCATCCTGAAGCTGCGCCTCCAAGAAATCCGCATGCGCGCGCCATTGGTCTTTGAATGCGGGGATTGCGGCCTTCATCACCTCATAGTTGAACGGCCGCTCCGGAAACATTTGCTCGCGGTCTTTCTTGAACGCCTCTGGGATCATCGGCCCGACCTCGCCGAAGATCAGCGGCACCGTCGCCTGAAAGAACGGCCGGTCGGACCAGAACGCCAGCGCGAAGCTTAAGCCCGCGTGCGGAACGATTGCGGGTGTCGGGTGCCGCCGCTCCAACTCGCGGATAATCAGCTGCGTGTCGCAATAGATGTCGGCGCCGATCTGCATGACGGGGGTCTTACGATACCCGCCGGTCAACGGGATCAAATCCGGCTTCGGCATCATGTTCGGGATCTCGACGGAGCGCCACGTAAGCCCCTTCATCCCGAAAACGACGCGCACCTTCTCCGAAAACGGCGACGTCCAGTAATGGTGAAAGATGATCTCGCTGCTCATGAGGCCCTACCTGAATTCGTTCGAGAAGCGGATCGTATCGGCCTTGATGCCGTCAAGCACGACGTCGAGCCCACCTGACCGCACCATCCATTCCAACCGGTGATCGCGATACTCGCGCTTGAAGAGCCGCTGCTTCACCGCCTCGCCCACCATCGCCATACCCTTGATGGAATCGGCCGCTTGGCTCGCCGCTTGCGCAACGGAGGGCCGCGCGTTCGCCCGGGCCTGCCACTGCCCAAGCTTCGATGAGGCCGACGGCCCGACGCCAAGCCCCGCCGACCCGTTGATGTAGGGGATGACCGAAAGGTCGGCCCATCCAAACGCGCCGCAGAACCATTCTTGATCGCCCAGTTGCCGCTCCAACCAAACGAAGAAGTCGCGCGCTTGCGCGGCGGCGCGCGTCTCGATCATCCGCGCCTGCTCGCCCTCCGCGCGCTTGAACCAGCGAATCTCGCCAAGGCCCCAATTGATCGGCTCATAGAGCGTATCCATCGCGTCTTCGATCATCCGCGCCTGCGCGCGCAGCTTCGGATCGCGCGGCAATAGCGCTGGCGTGGGAAACGCATCTTCGATGTATTCGAGGATAACGGTGGAATCGAACACAGCGAAATCGCCGTCGATCAATGCCGGCACCTCGCCGCGGGGCGATGCCTTCAAGAAATCGGCATCGACCTGACCGGTGCCGATCGCCGCCGGCATCTTCAGTTGAAAAGGCACGCCCTTCTCGACAAGCGCGATCTTGCACTTCTGCGCATAAGGGCTGAGCGGATGTTCGTAGAGCGTGAGCATGGGTGACGGCCTTCAGTGGGTGCGATACCGTGACTTACCAGAACTACGAGAAAGAGGGCAGTTCGGATGCAAACGCACATGGGTCTTGACGCTAGGGCATTCGATCAAGCGCGCGTATACGCAAATGTGACCTTGCGACCGCTCGTGGCTTCAGACCGCGCCGCCTGGGACCGCCTCTGGAAGGGTTATCTCGATTTCTACGAAACGACGCTGCCGAAGTCTCAATATGATCTGACCTTCGGCCGCTACCTCGATCCGACCGAACCGATGTTCGCCTACCTCGCCGAGCACGACGGCAAACCGCGCGGCCTCGTCCACACCATCCTGCACCGCCACGGATGGATGGAGGCTGCCACCTGCTACCTGCAAGACCTCTACGTCGATCCCGACTTGCGCGGCACCGGCATGGGTCGCGCGCTGATCGAACACGTCTATCACGTGACAAAAGCCGCCGGCGGCGCCCGCGTCTACTGGATGACGCACGAAACGAACGCGATCGGCCGCCAACTCTACGACCGGATCGCCGACAGAACAGGCTTCATCCAGTACGGAAAGAAGCTCTGATCACTGCTCTTTAAACGCCGCCAGCAACGGCACCCGGGCCGCGCGCCAAGCGGGGAACACGCCTCCGACAAAACCGATGATGAGCGCGAGGATCAGCCCCTGCAGCACCAGTGACCACGAAAACTTCAGCGCGAACACGACCTGCGTGAAGCTGCCGCCAAGCGTCGCCGCGGTGAGTCCATTGAACAGGAGATAGGTCGCGAGTGCGCCCAAGACCCCCCCGATCGCGGCCAAAATCAGCGATTCAACCATGGTCGCGATGAAGGCCGGCGTCCCGCCAAACCCAATGGCCCTAAGCGTCGCGATCTCTTTCGTCCGCGCATCCAC
Organism: Alphaproteobacteria bacterium; assembly: GCA_031365165.1. Classification (GTDB taxonomy): domain Bacteria; phylum Pseudomonadota; class Alphaproteobacteria; order Micropepsales; family Micropepsaceae; genus SZUA-430. Next base: position 689 of record JANLXP010000937.1, on the reverse strand, counting down.
CGACGCGAACATCGTATTCAACGCCCCTGCGATCGCGCCGAACGACATCGCAATCGCAAGCGGCCAGCCGAGATATAAGATCACGTCGCCGAGTTGCTTGCTTTGCTCCGCGTAGTAGACGCTCTCCGCCCGCACATCGAGTTTAAGCCGCGGATCGGCATCCGAAAAGCGCTGCACCTCCGTCAAACTCGAAGGATCTTTGAGGCGCGCGCGCACGGTCTGCACCGTGCTGCCGCGTTGGTAGAGACCTTGCAACACGGCGACGTCCGCCCAAACCTCCGACTCGAACACCGAGCCGCCCGCCTCGAACTCGCCGACGACGTTCCAGATCTGCGTGCCCAGCTTAATCTTGCGCCCGAGCTCGAACCCCTCGAACTGTTTGGATACCGCGCGACCGACGACAAGCTCGTTCGTACCGGGTCGAAACATGCGTCCTTGGGTGACGGTAACGCCGCGCCGCACTTGCTCGGCGCGTGTGCCCAGACCGCGCAAAGGCAAATTCGCCTTCGTGTGGGTCGTCTTCTTGTAACCGTCGACGACCACATAGAGTTCGGACGATATCAGCGGCTTGCCGTCCACCCCGCGCGCAATGCCCGGCGCCTCTTCCATCAGCAGCGCCTGCTCGCGCGTGACCGTCGAGTTGAGCTCATTGCCGCTGCCTTTGCGTAGCATGACCGCAACGTCGGGCG
>JANLXP010000608.1:0-1089 GCA_031365165.1 Alphaproteobacteria bacterium | reverse complement strand
GTAGTGTTGGTTGTGTGAGGGGGCGGTTGCGATTGGGGGCGACAGTTTCTTCGAAACATGGGGGAGCCGTAGCCGTAATGCTGTTCGGGGCAGCTCCAGTATGATGAATTGGCCGCGTACCTTCAGTCGCCGTCCCGCGTTGGCGCGGCGCCAGGCCGCTTTCGATCCGTCCGCATCGATCGAGGATCTGCGGGAACACATCAAACAATTTTGGGCGGGGTTCGGACCGGTGCAACCCGGTGTCGACGTACAGCCCGTTTTGATCAGCGCTATTCGCGGCGAGTGGGTCGTGCCTGAGTCTGCAACCGGACGGCGCGTCATTCTCTATTTCCATGGCGGCGGCTTTATCGCCGGATCGCCGGAAAGCCATCGCGCTTTGATTTCCAGACTTGCGCATGCGTCAAGCGCGCGAGCCCTTGTGCCGCAATATCGTTTGGCGCCGGAGTTTCCCTATCCGGCAGCGCTGCGCGATGCGGCCGATGCGTATCGCTGGCTGCTCACGCAAGGCATTACGCCGGCGAACATCGTGTTCGCGGGCGACGGATCGGGTGGTGGTCTTGTATTCGCGACGCTGCTTGCGCTGCGCAATGCGGGTTTGCCGTTGCCGTCGGCGGCGCTGTGCTTCTCGCCGTGGGCCGACATGACGTTGTCGGGCTGGTCGATGCTGAAGAACAAGGCGAACGACGACGCGTTGAGCTGGGAGCTTCTCGCGACGTGTGCGCGGCACTATCTGAAGGGCGCTTCACCGGCAGAGCCATTTGCCTCGCCGCTGTATGGCGACTTCCGCGGGATGCCGCCGATCATGATCCATGCGGGCAGCCTTGAGGTTCTCAAAGACGACGCAAGCCGGTTGGGAGAGCGAGCGGCGGCTGCAAACATCAACGTGAACGTCGAGGTCTATGAGGGCATGCCGCATCTGTTCCAAGGGCTGCCCGAATTGCCGGAGTCGAAGGTTTCGTTGACCCGTGCGGCGGCCTTCATCAAGGCGCGCACCCCCGACGTCGCACCGATGCGGCGCGCGGCGCAGTAAATTCAGCGCTTCGGTTTTTTCTTCGCCTTGGGCTTCGGTCCCGGGCGTTGGCGCGCGAG
>JANLXP010000884.1:0-15613 GCA_031365165.1 Alphaproteobacteria bacterium | reverse complement strand
GGACTGATGGCCCCCTGCCCTTCACAAGCGGACGCGTTGGCTTCAAACTGGCGCGAAGCAATCGGGACGACGTGCATGAAGATCGACGGTGGATGTCATTGCGGGCGGATTCGTTTCAAGGCGGAGGTCGATCCGTTGACGGTCGGCATTTGTCATTGCAGCGATTGTCAGTCGCTTTCCGGGTCACCTTATCGCGCGATGGTGTCGGCGGTGGCCGAGACGTTCTCGATCGAGGGCGAGCCCGCGATCTATATCAAGACGGCCGAGAGCGGGACGCGTCGTGCGCAAGCCTTCTGCCCCGTCTGCGGTTCGCCGATCTATGCGGCGGCGCCGGAGAACCCGCCGGCGTATTCAATCCGCCTCGGCAGTATTCGCCAACGGCATTTTCTTGAAGCGCCGGTGAGGCAGCTTTGGTGCGACTCGTCGCTGGCGTGGGCGATGGATCTGCGCGACGTTCCGGCGACGCGCCGGCAGACGTGATCGCAAGCTCAAGGGGTGAAGCCGCATGGAAGCCGTGATTGCGATTGTCGCGTTTCCCGTTTTCTTTGTGGCGATGTGGCTTGGCGTGACGACGCTGCTCGGTTGGTTGTCGGGTTGGTTTGCGTTGATGGAACGCTACCCCGATAAGGCGGAGCAGCCGATGCTGCAGCTCACGTGGCAAACGGGCGCGATGGGTGTCGGCGTCAACTACAAGAACATCTTGAAGCTTGCCGCCTGCCCCACGGGTTTGCGGGTGGGCGCGCCGAAGTTCTTCGGGCTGTTCACGCACGACTTCCTCGTGCCGTGGCGCGACATCCGCGTGAAGCGCTATCGCTTTCTTTGGACCGATGTGGCGGAGCTGACGTTCGGCACGCGCAGCGACGGGCGGCTCACGGTTGCGGCGAGCGTCGCCGACAAGATTGCGGCGGCTGCGGGGAAGCAATGGCCGGAGACGCGGCGGTAGGCTTCCCTCATCCGTCTCGCCCGGAGTCGCTTCTGAGGCGAGTGGCGCGGCCCCGCTTGCATCCCCGGCACGAATGGCGGGTCTCAGCGATTGTCCCGCCGCCGTTGTGCTGGGGTCACCTTTTGCGCGCGGCGAGGCGCTAGGGTTTTTCCTCGCGTGCGGAGTTGGGGGACGATGCTGCGTTGGGGGGCACCTGGGCTAGCCGCCATGTTTTGGGCGGCCGCGACGGCGTTTGCGGCCGGGCCTGCGGCTGATTTTAATGGCGCGTTTTTGGGCCTGCAGACGGAGTACGGCTTCGGCGCGCACGCCGATTGGTGCGGCTGCACGTATGTGACGCCGTTGACGGACGCAGCCGGCGGCGAAGGCGGCATGATCGCGGGCGGACAGGCGGGCTACGACCTGCGCTTCGGATCGTTCGTCGTGGAAGCGGGCGTTCGCGCCTCTTATGCCGATTTAGGTTTCGACCGTGTCTGCGCTGGACCGACGCGGTGCGTGGGCAATCTGAGTTGGCTCGGCGAGGCGCAACTGACGGCCGGGTTCGTCGTTTTCGGGGACATCTTGATTGCTGGAAGTGCGGGGCTCGCGGCTGGCGACGTCACGGCCAGCGCCGGCGGGATCGTGACCTCGAGCGAAATCCACGACGGCCACGTCTTCGGCGGGCGCGCCGAGATGGCGATGAGCGACGGCTGGCGCTTCGGGCTCGAGTACCGCTTCTACGATATGCAGGGCACGAACACGGTCGACACACCGACCACCGCCCCCGCCGATGTCGATATCAAATGGACCGCGCACGTGGTGGGCTTGACGATCGCCAACGAGTTTTAGGCGCCGATCCACTTCTCCCGCTCGCGTGGGAGATGGGCAACACGTTAACGCGTTGCACGCGCGAGCGCCCTCCCCTAGTTTCGCGCGGCTGTCGGAGACTCGCATGCGGAATACTTGGATCGCGGTTGGGGCGGTCGCTGTGTTTTTGGTGTTTGCGGCGGTGATGGGGTGGTTGCCGCTTGGCGGGGGCCCCAAGTGTCTTAGCGACGATGCGATCGAGCCCGCGGTGCGGGCGAAGGCGCAGGGCTTTTCCAAAGCGTTTTTCGAGGCGGTGCTGCGGCGCGACGGCGAGACCGCGTATGCGATGCTCTCACCCGCCTATCGAAAGCAGACGCCGCGCGACACGTCCGATGCGGCGGTGGGTGCGATCGTCGATGGCGGCGGCGGTGCGTTCACGAGACTGGCGCCGAGCGCCACCTATCAGGTGAGCCGCGAGCGGCAGCCGGGGCGCGTGATCTGCGGCAACTCGGAAACCGGCGTGCAGGTGAATGCGCTGCCCGGCGATCCGCAGGTGCACGTTCTCTATGGCGCGGTGACGCCAGCGCATGAGTGGGCGCTGACCGCTTGGCTGTTGCCGGCAGGCGATACGTGGCAGGTCGCGAGCTTCTACGTCACGATTTCCGGCATTGCGGGACATGACGCGGCGCGGTTGCAGCAACTTGCCGACGTGCAAGCCGGCAAGGGGCACGCGTTCAACGCCTATATGCTGATGTCGGCGGCGTCGGCAACCGCGTATCGTGGCCCCGATTTTCAACCGATCCTGAAGCCGCGTATCGACGCCGCGCTCAGCGCGCTTACGGTACCCGCCGAACTTGCGGGCAATCCGCCGCGGGTGTGGAAGTTTGGCGCCAAAGCCTACAGCGTCGAGCAGGTGACGATCGTGGGCGCCGAGAAGCAGCTTGGACTTGTCATCCAGTACCGCGATCCCGCGTGGACCCTCACCGATCCCGACGGCGAGGTGCGCAACCGCGCGCTGATCGACGCGTTCGCAGCCAAGCATCCCGATTGGCGCCAAGCATTCGGCTTCATCGTCGCGCGCATCTTGCGGCCGAACGAGAGCATGGGTTGGGGCACCGTGTTCGACGCGAAGGGCGGGTTCGCGAACGCGGACGCAGCGCCCTCATCCGTCACGCCACCCTGAGGGGCGGGCCACGCCACCCTCTCCCACTCGCTGCCGCGCGCGGGAGAAGGGCAACACCATTTAAGCGTCCCACTTACTCACGAAGGCGACCTTTCCTTGGACACTCATCAGATTATCGCGAGCGAAAGCCGCACCACGCATTCGCGCGCTATCATGAAAGCGATCACGTGGCGGGGCATCGGTTCGTTCGACACGTTTGTGCTTGGGTGGCTTGTCACGAGCAATGCGGTGATGGGCGGGTCCATCGCGGTGCTCGAGCTCGGCACGAAGATTTCTCTACTATCTGCACGAACGTGCGTGGTCGCGCGTCGTGTGGGGCGTGAAGGCGCCTGCGCCGGCACCGGCGGTCACGCCGCCGCCGTAGGGCTTCATCCCCGCCCTGCGCGGCGAAGCACCTCTGCCTGGCGGGCCGCCAACGCGTCGGCGTCAAAGGCCGCGATCAAGTCTTCGAACATACAGTGCCAGTTGAGCTTGGCGCTCAGATGCACCAGCGCCGCGCCGACGCCTACAATAGCGCGGGCGATGAACACGAACTCGCGCGGCGGGCGGATCGCCGAACCTTCACGCAGGCGCAGCTTCATCGTCCAGACTTGGCCCATGTCGGCCATGAACGGCGGCGCGCCCTCGCCGATCGTGCGTTCGCGGTCTTCGAGAAACGGCTCGAACACCATCGCCGTCCACGGCCGCATCTTTTCCACCAACGCTGGCGTCGCGTCCGCAAAACCCCAATCGGCGTAGGCTTTGGCGGCGGCCGCGCCGTTGCCCCTCAGCTGCGCGCTGTACAAACGCACGAGTGCGCCGACGACGCGTGCGGGGAACACGCGCACGCAGCCGAAGTCGAGCAGATTGATCGCGCCACCCTGCCGCACTGTGTAGTTCCCCAGATGCGCGTCGCCGTGGACGACGCCGTAGTGGAAGAGCGGAAAGAACCAGGCGTGAAAGAGAGCGCGCGCGACCGCATCGCGTTCGGCTTGCGGGCGCTTCAACACCTCGCGAAACGGCGCGCCTTCGAGCCACGTCATGGTGAGGAGCCGGCCTGTCGACAGTTCGGCCACCGGTTCGGGCACCGCAATGCGTTCGTCGCCCTTCAACATCGCGGCGAACAGGCGCATGTGCATAGCTTCGCGCGTGTAGTCCAGTTCCTCGCGAATGCGCTCGGCCGCTTCTTCCGCGATTTCGGTGGTGTCGAATTTTCGTTCGGCCATGCGTTGCAGCGCCAGAACGGTTTTGAGCTGCGTGAGGTCGGCCTCGACTGCCGAGCGCATGCCGGGGTATTGCAGTTTGCACGCCAGCGCCCGCCCGTCGTGCGCGATCGCGCGATGCACTTGGCCCAATGAAGCCGCGTGCGCCGCTTTCAAGTCGAACGATTTGAATTTCGTTTGCCAGTCGCGCCCGAGTTCGGCGGCCATGCGCCGGCGCACGAAGGCCGCACCCATCTCCGGCGCGTCGCTCTGCAGCGTGGCGAGTTCGGCGGCAAATTCCGGCGGCAAGATGCCGGGCAAGCCGCCCGCGATCTGCGCACCTTTCATCAAAGGTCCGCGTAGCCCACCCAGCATGCGCACGGCATCGCGCGCGTTGTCGATGCCCATGACGCCTTTGCCGCCGAGCCAGCGCCCTGCCCCACGCATCGCAACGCCTGCCGCGCCCGCGGTCACGCCCGAATAGCGCTTCACCCGTCCGATGAGTGTATTGCCTTCATTGTCCTTCGAAGCCGCCATGCACCGAGCATAGACTCAGCGCACGTGAACTGGAAACGGCGTCGGTCCGATCGAACCCGTATGGCCACCGAGTCAGCGGTCTTTTATCGGTCGGTTGGTGCGGGCCGCAGTAACTACTCTATGAGCTTTTCCTTAAGCGTAGCTATCACCTCTGAGATCCAAAGCCGCGCTGTACGCTCGGTAACTTTTAACGTGCCTGTGATCGTGTAGCCCAGCTTGGAAGTGTAAGGGACTCGATTCATAAAGAGTTGGAAAGCGAGACGCTTTCTGTCATCGGGCACATGTCGGAGCAGAAAGCTCTCGACGTCGATCTGCTTGTCGAGGCCATGATCGCCGTCCCGCTGCTTGCCGTGACTCCCGATCTCGATGAGAGGCACTTGCGGATGTTCGGTTGCGAAGATATCGGCTTCGCCCAGGCAGCCTTCCGTTACGAGCGCTGCATCAGCTTGCCTACTCCAAGTCTCGTACGAAGGGCTTTCAATGCATTCAAATTCTGCGCACGCCCGTTTAACAGCAGCTCTAACCATACGCTCCTCCCACAATGTTCGAATTTGCGCGATTGCTCTTCTGTCGAAAATCGAACCCAGCACGACAATCGCTGACTCACACGATCTGTCGAGTCGCCTTTACGATTTGTTAGGATTCTTTGACCGATCGTGCCGTGAACTTGACGTTTCGCGCCAATGAATGCGGGAATTGCGGGACTTCGGAATTCAAAGGGCCGGTTGCATTTGCCTGACTGCGCCACCTTGCGGATAGTCTTCCAGCGTCGTGATTCGGTGGTGATGTGATGCAGCGTCTTGGTCGTAACACTTTCCTGCGCAATGTCTTCGAGCTCGCGGAATTCTATGGCGTTTCCCGGTCCAAGATCTTGGCAGAGATCGATCTAGAGCCGGCGTTAGCCGCCGCACTTGGGGCGTTCGTACCGTCCGAGAAATTGATCGACGCTGTCGAATTCGCTGCGGTTGCGACCCAGCGCAACGATTTTGGATTGCTCCTCGGCTCGCAAAACGATCACCGCACCTTGGGACCAGTGGGCGTGCTCGCCGAACACTGCCGTACGATCGCAGAGGCGGTCGCCGAAGCGACACGCTTTCTCCACCTTCACAACTCGGCGCTGCTGTACACGCTGACCCCAAACGATAACCGGTACGCCTTTCGACTCCAGCTCGATGCGCGCGGAAAATACCCACCGCGGCACTATGTCGAAGCGCTGTTGACGATATTCGTCCGCTTCTGCCGGATCGTCATCAATGACGAATGGCGGCCCCTGTCGATCCGATTCGAACACCAACAGGCCGCAGACCGCGCCGCGTACTGGCGAACGCTGGGTTGCGATGTGACATTTGGCCAAGAGCGCAACGAGGTCCTGGCGCCGATGGCCGACTTCGACCAGCCAATTGCAACCTCGAACCCACGGATAAAGGATCTCGTGCAACGTCTGTTGGACGATCAGCGCCATGAAGAAGCAGAAAACCTCAAGACAAGGGTCGTGTCGCTGTTGCGGCCGCTGATCGCGGCCGGTGAAGCGTCTGCAGCCAACGTCGCTGCACTCATGTCGCTGCCACCCAGGACATTTCAACGGCGTCTTGCGGAGCAAGGAACTTCGTTCCAAGAGATACTCATCGAAACGCGTTGCAAATTGGTGGACGAGTTTCTCTCGCGACCCGGCATGACGGTTTCGGATATGGCCCCGATTTTAGGCTTCTCAGACGTGAGCGCCGTGAGCCGGTTCGTGCGCCTGCATTTCAAGAAGCCTGCAAATGCCCTCAAGGATGAAGCCCGACAAGCGGAACGAATTCGCAAAGTTGGCGCGTAGTCTCGCTTCGCCGATATGCCGATCGCAGCACAGGCAGGGCCTGTCCGGTTGTGCTGCGCCGCAGTGCAAACAATCGCGAGGCTGCAAATCCGGATCGCAACGGCAACGGTCCGGCAAATATCGAGCGCGGGCAATGTCGCGCAGGCCGAAACTCTGCCACCTTTGGCAAAAGACGCTGAGGGGACCGACTATGCGCCTCATATCACGCGCTGCGCTCGTGTTCATCGCTTTCGTTTTCGCTAACGCACCGGCGCACGGGCAACCGCAAACGGTCGTCACGCAGGTGCAGCTCGGCGTTCGCGAAGCGGGCAAGACCTATCCTTTGGCGTTGAACGCGCAGAACGCCGACTGCAAAGAACCGCTCGACTTCCGCTTCACCTCGAACGCTGCCTGGCTGAGGCTGCCCGCCGATCCGGTCGTGCGCGGCGTCGCCGCCGGTCAGTCGCGCGCGCTGTTGGCCACGATCGACCTCACCAACATGTCCCCGGGACGTTACCAAGCGACGGTTGAGGTCGAATGCGAGAACTGCGGCTGGTTCATCTTCCAAAGCTGCAAGATCGACAAGCAGCAGATCAATTTCTTTCTCGACGTGGCCCCCGCCGCGGCGCCGCAGCCGCAAGGTGCACAGCCACAACCGGCACCGCGCGCGATCGATCCGAACGACCCGCGCCTGCCCCCGGCCGTGGCTGAGCGGCTGAAGAAGGCCTACGACGCGCGCGACGCCGCCGGCGCGAAGAACCCGTGCAAGGAAGAACTGAAGAGGCTTGCCGAAGAGGCCAAAGCCGCCCAAGACGCTGCGAATGCCTTGAACAAGAAAGCCGCCGACGCGGAGCAGGCAAAGAAGGATGCGGCGGACAAAGCCAAGAAGGCGGAACGGGACCGCGACGCAGCCGGCAAGGCCGCAGCGAAGGCGGCCAACGACGCAAACGAAGCAGCCAAGTTCGCCGACGACATGAAGGGCGGTCCTGACGAAGCGCAGGCGAAGAAGGATGCCGCCGAAGCTGAAGCGAAGCGCCAAAAGGCGGTCGACGATCTGACGAAGGCGCAAAAGGCGCTGGACGAAGCGCGCAAAGCTGCAGCTGCGGCAAACGGCGCGGCTGCGAAGGCGCCGTCGCAGGCCGAGCGCGACGCCGCCGACAAAAAGGCCAAGGACGCGCAAGCTGCGCTCGCTAAGAAGCAGGCCGAATGCGACAAGGCCGCGGCCGACGCCAAAGCCGCGGCCGAGGGCGAAGTCGCGAAAGCCGAGAAGGACGCAAGAGAAGCGCTTGGCGTGCACCAGTTGACGCCGGAAGAAGAGTTGGAGCGACTGCGCCAAGACGCCGAACGTTGCGCCCGCGAATGCCTCGACATGGCGCGCGCGCAACGTATCGCGCTTGAAGAACTTGCCAAGGTCGGCCTGCTCCACGATCAGGAAGCGCTCGACAAATGGGCCGCCGAATACAACGAAATCATCGACGGCGTGGGCGGTATCTTGGGCGAACTCGGCATTCCGGGGACGGACTATGGCGCGCTGTTGGCGAAGGGTGCGCTTGTCGCCGTTGCTGCCGGAGCCAAAATGGCCGGCCAGCGCGAGATGCAAATCCGGCTGACCGATCCGAAGGCGACGCGAGATTGGCTGCAAGGCAAGGGCGGCGGAACGCCCAAGGTCGCGAACCCTAAAGAGGCCGAAGCCGTGCAGCGGGAAATGGTCCGCGCGACAAGCGGCGGCCTCAGCCAAATGACCAAGGACCTGGCCGATAAGAACGCCGCTTGCGATGCCGCTCAAAAGAAATACGAGGAGGCGAAGCAGAAACTGGAGGCATCGAAGGGCGGTAAGTAACGCCTTCGACCCCGCCCTTGCTTCGCGCTAGAGTGATTCCGCAGGTGAGGAGAGTCGCATGGTACGCTCGTTCACTCTGGCCGCGTCGGCGGCTGCGTTGGTTTTATTTCTTGTCATCGTCACAGCGCCGGTCGCGCCGGCGCAATCGGGCGCGGAGGACCGGCTGCGTTTGGACGGGCCGCGGCCCAACTTTCCCGTGCCGGCAGCGCCGGCGCCAGAGGGATTCGAGTTCGGCACGATCGACTGGCAGGGCTTGCTCGACGAAATGCGCAAGGAGAAGCCGGCGCGCATAGGCACCCTGCCGGACGGCGCGATCGTGCGGGCGGAGGGCGTGACGCCAACCTTGCCGGTGCTTCTGCCGGCCGAACCCGCCCTCATCCGCTCGGTGCGGGTGTTCATCCAGCCCAATTCCTATTCGGCCACTAGCGACATCGGCCGCGCGAACGTCACGATCTACGGAACGCATGTGTTCCGCAAACGCGCAGCCGACGATCCGATCGCGCGCGCAGCCGCCGCCGCGCCGCGCGAGGCGCTGGCCAACGGCCTGCAGGTTCGGGTGACGACGGAGGAATCCGGGATCACGCTCACGTTCGCCCGCTGGGGTGCTGCCTATCTGATCTCGGTCGAGTGCGAGGATATCAACAAGGACGCGCGCTGTGCGGACGCGGCCTTCATCAAAGCGCTTGCCGAAAAAATGGCGATCGCGGGTTAAGGGGACACACCGATGAAGACGCCAACAGCGAAGAGCAGAACCATCGTCCTTGCACTGATCGCCGCGGCCGGCGTGTTGCTGCCAGCCGGCGCCGCGCCCACGTTTCGTCCCGCCGATCCCGGCGCGAAGTATTGGACGCCGGGCGCGCTCAAACCCGGCAGCGGCCAGGGTGTCGCGCAAAACGATATCGAAATCACCGGTATGCGCTTTCCGATCGAGCGCGCGCCCGCCTATGCCAACAGTCAATTGTATTCGCACGGCGGCGGCAAGGGACCGGTGCCGCTGACCTGGAACCAGAAGCACCCGTCGAATTTCAGCTATCCTTGGCGCGACAATTTTTGCGAAACGCGCGGGAAACTCACGCAACAAGAAGAGCTCTGCCCGGCCAAAAAGGGCGTTCATCAGGGCCAAGACATCCGCGCCGCCAGTGCCGTGAAGAACAAGCATTGGGCGGTCGCGGCGGTCAACGGGCGGATCTCCAAGGATTATCCGGAAGGCAGTTGCTCGACGATGGACGTGATGTCGGCGAACCAAAGCCAGTTCTTCCGCTATCTGCACTTGTTCGACGACAATCCGGGGACAGAGACACTCCCCGGGTCGCCGCCGTTACCGACGCGCAAGGGGATCGGGGAAAAGGTCACGCGCGGCGACCGCATCGGCCTGGTGAGCGCGATCATGCGCTACACCACCGCAAGCGGCGGGCATGTCAAATACGGAACGACAACGCATTTGCACTTCGAGATTTGGGAGGCAGGCCCCGACGGCTTCCATCGCGTGCCGCCTTACAGTTCCCTGGTCGATGCCTATCACCGGTTGCTCATCAGCCAGCCGCAGCCCTAGCTTTGCGCGCCGGCGTGCGACGCCGCGACGGACATCGCGCTGGCCGGATGAGCTTGAAGAAATGGGGGCAGAGTCGGCACGAGTTCACTTAACGCGGCCTTAACCGCGTGCGCGCGAAGTCGGGTCTTCGATACTTACGAGGACCCGTCATGCGCCGCTTTTTACTTGCCAGTGTTTCGCTATTAGTTTGCTCAGCTGCGTCGGCGAACGAGCCCGTTAACTTGAACATGATGCCAATTCTGCAAACACCTGGCACATGGGTCATCGGCGGCGATGCGTCGTTCGAGTGGGTGCGCTTGGCCCCGCATGAGAACGTGCTGGTGCAGATCGATTTCGGCAGCGGTTACGTCGCGCCCGCGTTGCAGGCGGATGCGGAGGGCTGGAACTTCAGCGCCGGCGTGGCGCGCGACTTTGCGAGCGGCTGGCGCTTCGGCGCTCACGGCAGCACGATCGATGCGGACGGACGCGCGCGGGGACAGTTTCAGCTGACGAACGGGACGCCGATTGCGATCGGCGGTTTGGACGGTGCGCTGCAGGTGGCAACGTTCTTCAGCGGCAGTACGGTCACGATCGATCAGGCGCTGGACGTCGACCTCAGCGGCTTTTCGTTGGGGCTTAGCGCCGGGCAGACGATTTACGAAAGTGCGAAGGGCAACGCGCGCGCCGACGTTTCGCTCACCTATCGCGATCTCGATACGGATTTTTTGAACGTCTGGACCGTGCCGGTGGTGCCGACGACCTTCATCACCACGGCGACATCGTTCGAGACGCGCAGCGTGGAGCTCGTCGGGCATGTGTCGGGATCGATACCGCTTGGTGGGCGCTTTACGCTTGGCGGCGGGGCTTCGGCCGGGTTTGCGTTCAAGGACTTCGACATGGACGCGGCGACGTCGCTCAACAACGGCGCGCCGGTGTTCGCATCGGCGCTGCACGCGGAGACGGACCACACGGGCGTCGTCGCGCGCGTGGAGGCTAATATCGGCTACGACATTACCGACACGGTTGCGGTGTCGGCAGGCGGCGGGTTCGCGTTCGATTCGGCGACGGCGTCATTCGTGGCGCCCAACTTCACCGCCGGTACGCCGGCACGGATTGACACGAAGAGCGCGACGTCGCCGTATGCGGGTGTGCGGGTGAGCGCGCGGTTCTGAGGTAGTCCTCTTAATCGTCTTGGCCGGGTCCCGCCTACGCCAAGTGGCTTCGGCGGGCAGGCAAGCCCGGCCACGACGGACTTTTTTGAACCTTCTTTGCTGTGCCGCGGTTGGTTTGCTATCACGCGTCCTCAAGGGGACTGCGATGGATTTGAAAACGGCGGGTGAGCGCGGGTGGCGGCTTTTGATTAAGCGGCTGCCGTCGTGGCCTTATCTTGTGGCGGCGCTCGCGGTTGCGGTTGCCGGGCATTATTTGAGCGAGCTTCAGATCGTGGCGCCGCTGCGCGCACTGACGGTGCAGCTGCTTGCCGATCTTCAGGTGATCAGCCCGTTGAACATGATGGGCCACTATTACGCGGAGCTCACCGGGTGCAGCGTCGCCTACGCGGACGGCGCGGTGAGCGGCGGGTGCGATGCGCACGCGGTCGGCCAGCAGTTGGACCTCTATGGCCTCAGCGGGATTTCGACGATCTTTTGGCCGGTCGTCGTGTTGCTGAAGACCGCGATCGTGGTTTGGGACACGTCGGGCTGGATGGGGCGCATCATCTATCTCGCGACCTTGCCCGTCGGCGGCATCATCGCGATTGCCGCCGTCGATAAAATCGGGGACACGAGCGACGAGTGGACGATCTTCGGCTGGGCGATCTTCGCCGCGCTGTTGCCGCTCTTCGCCGGTGCCGTCGCACTCGTGCTGCAGGGGTGGCTCATCATCGTGCTTTGGATCGTGGGCAAAACGCTCGCTGCGATCGTCTGGGGCATCACCGTCGCCGCCGGCCCCATCACCTACGCCCGCCACGGGCTTGGGCTGATGAAGGAAGCGAAAGAACTCGAAGAAGGCCACGCGACGTTGAAGGGCGAGGAGTAGCCTGGAACGCCTGATGTGGCCGCATCGATACAGAGGAGCAACTTTAAGTTGATTCCCCGCTTTGGCGAGCTAAGGATCGCGCTGAGCCAGGCATTCGGCGCTACATAAGGTTCTGGCCAGGCTGGCGCGTCTCGGCCGGGTGCTTACCAAGACCACCCAATCAACTACTTTGAGTTGTAGAGCTTTTGGGGGACTTGATGCGGGGGTTACTTGGCGCAGTAAGCGCCGGGCGAGGCGTACTGTTGGGCGCGCTCGTGTGTGCGGCAGCCGGAGTGCCGCTTCTTCTTTCTCAAACCGCACGGTCCGAGACGCTCGAGGAAGCGCTGGTCAAGACCTATACGACCAACCCCGATCTTGCGGCGGAGCGCGCGGCGTTGCGTGCGAAGGACGAAGAGATTTCGAAAGCGCGTGCGATGTGGCGTCCGTCGCTGAACGCTGAGGCCGGTTACGAGCTCTCCTCGGAAAGCGAGAAGAAAGGCGCGGTGCACTATGACAGCCGCAGCCGCAATTGGTCCGCCGCGTTGGTGGCGGAGCAACCGCTGTTCACGGGCGGGCGCAACGGTGCCTCGCGCCGCATCGCGGATGCGCATGTTCAAGCGGCACGCGCGAGGCTGCGCGGCAGAGAGCAGCGCGTTCTGCTTGAAGCGGCGAGCGCGTTTGCGACCGTCGTGCGCAATGAGGCGATCCTCGATCTGGTTCGCGGCGACATCACCCTTTTGCAAGATCTTTTGAAAGAGATCGGCAACCGCCACGACGTGGGCCAAGCAACCGACACCGACGTCGATCAGGTGCAGGCGTCACTCGAAGCGGCGCGCGCGGAATGCATCGCCCATTACGCGGCGCTGCAAAACAGCTGGCGCTCATACGAGCAGGTGGTCGGCGATGCGCCGATTATCGTGTCCCCTTCCGGTGAGGCGACGAATGTGAGCCCCTGCATCGATGCCCGCGGCCAGCGCCGCAGGTCGGCGCTCGCCATGCCCGAAAAGCTGCCCCGCATTCCGGCGACGCTTGCCGAGGTCGAAGAGGCGGCGCAGGGCAACCTGCCGCAACTCGACGAGGCCCGCGCCGACGAAGATGCGTCGCGCGGCGACGTGTCGGCGGCTTACGCCGAATTGCTTCCGCATGCGGGGCTCACCGCCTCAATCGAAACGAGCGGCGAAGCGGTCGATCCGCAATCGCAGACCCGCGAAGCGTCGGTCAGCGCCACGCTTCGGATTCCGCTGTTCAACACCGGCGCTGAGTGGTCCGAAATCCGGGCCGCGCGCGAGCGCGCCAATCAGGCGCGCTTGCAGATCTCGAGCGCGCAGCGGCGTGCGATGCGCGATGCCTACACCGCTTGGTACGATCTCGTCGCCGTCAGAGCAGTGCGCGCGGTCAATAAGGTGCAAGCGCAAACCGTCCTGCGCGCGTTCGAGGGGCTTCGCAAAGAATTGAGCGACCCAAAGCTTCACCGGTCGGTGACCGATCTGCTCGGTTTGCGGCAAGTCTACTTGGGCACCCAAATTGCGTTGATGGACAGCAACAAGGACGAGGCGATTTCCGTTTTCGAACTGCTTGCAGCGACGGGCAAGCTCAACGCGCGGGAACTGAATCTGCCGGTCGAGATATACGATGTAGAGGCCACCCCGCATCCGTCACACCGCCCTTGACGGGCGGACCGGCTCACTCTCATCCGTGCGCAAGCATTTCGCGCAGCGATTTGTCGAAGGCTTTCAGGTCTCTCGGAATGCCGTCGGGGGTTAGGAAGTAGCCGTTGTAGAAGAGGCCGGGCGTGCGGGTGACGCCGAGCAGTTTGCCGGCCATCAGGTCTTGTTTCACCGCGGTCCACTTTGCTTTGTCGGCATAGGCCGCTTGCAGCGTTTTGGCCGAGCCGCCTTCGGCTTTCGCGAACTCCGTCAGTTTTTCCGGCGTCAAACCGGCGAAGGCGCCGTTCGCTTTATAGACCGCGGTTAAGACGTTGAACGTGAAGCCCCAGAAGTGTTCGCCTTGAAAGGCGAGGCCCGCGACGTGAAGCGCCGGATCGGGCGCGTGGGTTGGGAAGTGGCGCCACTCCAAGCTCGCTGCGCCTTTCAGATCCGTCACGATGGTTTTCAAACCGAAGGCCAGCATCGCCGTGAACGGGCACGTGTAGCTGCCCCACATGACGAGGCGCTTGGGCGCCTTCGCATCGCCGAGCAGCGGCGGCTTGATCGCACCGCGCGCGGGTGCGAGTGCAACGTCGGCCGCGCTCGCGATCGGTGCAAGACATGCGCCGGCGAAACTTGCTGCGCCAAGCGCGATCACTTTGCGGCGTGTGCCGATCATCTTTGTGTTTCCTTACTTAGCGCCCGGGGCAACCCATCGAGCCGCCCGAGACGGCCGTGTAACCGGCGGGCGCCTCGCCGCGCGCGCCGCCTTCGATCGGCTGGTCGCTCAAATAGATGCCGGGTAGACCCGCGATGCCGCTCGAGAGGTTGGCCGTCATCGCTTGCGCTTGAGGTTGTGCTTCCGGCGCGACGAGGGGCGCCGCCTCCTGCAACGTCTTCGGCGAGGCCACCATCGTGATGACGGTGGCGAGCGCGTTCGTGCTCGCTTGATCGGATGATGCCGTCGATGCGGCGGTGAGCAGCTTCGCCGCGGACGCGGGCTTCGTCACGGCGACATCGACGATTTTCTGTTTGGCGGGTGCTGGTGCGCCGGCTGCTGGTGTTGCTGCGGTGGGTGCTGCAGCCGCGGGCGCGGCGGCGCCTTCGACGGCTGCTTTCAGCGCGGTGTAATTCGCGCTTGCTTGCGTCGCCTTCCAGTCACCCCAGAAGCTGTCGCTCATCGTCTCGAGCGCATTCACCGCCGGCACCGCCGCGGACGCGGGCTTCACCGTGCCCGAAGGCGCGGTGGTCAACATGCAGGTTTCGCACGCGGGCTTTTGCGCGGTGGGTGCGGGAGCTGCGAAGGCATTGAAGCTCAGCG
This sequence comes from Alphaproteobacteria bacterium, assembly GCA_031365165.1. Classification (GTDB taxonomy): domain Bacteria; phylum Pseudomonadota; class Alphaproteobacteria; order Micropepsales; family Micropepsaceae; genus SZUA-430. The sequence goes on along the minus strand of JANLXP010000884.1, from coordinate 834 downwards.
CCAGTGCGCCGATCGCGAGCACGACTCTCATGCGACCTCCAGAATCTTCAGGAGCGCAAACGCTAGCATGCGCGTTGGGCGCACGCATAGCAGGCGATCGCCTTCGAGGCCGACCCTCATCCGTCACGCCGCACTGACGTGCGGCGCGCCACCTTCTCCCGGCCTTCGGCGGGAGAAGGGCAATGAACCCATTTGGATGTGTTGCCCTTCTCCCGCTGCCACGCGGGAGAAGGTGGATCGACGCCATAGGCGGCGAGACGGATGAGGGCCTGCTGACTTTGACGGGACACGTTGGCCGCTCGATGCAAGCTGGCGGAGTCCGTGCCCCGGCCGAGGGTGGTGGTGGCGGTGGCGGCGATCTAGCGGCGCGCTAGTGTCGCGGTGCGAAATAACTCCCTGCTACCTTCACCGAGCGACCGTGAACGTGCCTCCAATCACCACAAAGTCTGGCGAATGTGCTTGTACACTGGAAACACGGTACTACTTCGTACACGAAACTAACGTTCGTGTCGGTGCCACGCGCCGCTATAGAGTAGCGCATCGTCCTCCAGAATATCGGGCTAGGACGGCTGAGAGACATTCCTCGTGCTCTTGCCCTTTCAGGGAAGAGCCAATGTCAGCCCACACGTCGCTTAAGGCGACCACCAATCGTTTGCTTCTGGGTTTGGGGGCTCGCGATCTTGCGTTGTTGAAGCCGTGCCTTTCGCCGATCGACCTGCCGTTGCGCAAACACCTTGAGATGCCGAACAAGGCAATCGACAGCGTTTACTTCATTGAGTCCGGCTTTGCCTCCGTCGTCGCGGACGGCACCGGGCGCAGCATCGAGGTCGGTCT
>JANLXP010000820.1:0-2694 GCA_031365165.1 Alphaproteobacteria bacterium | reverse complement strand
TGCTGCTGCGCGACTTGAAGGGCGAGCGGACGTGGAATGCGATCGAAGCGTTCGTCTATGGGCGCGACGCCGAGACGGGGACCTGCGCCCAACAATAGTTCAGCTGCGGGCAAGCGCCCGTGTGACTTCGGCGGCGGAGCGTTCGGACGCGAATTGTGGCGCCTGACCCGACCTCAACGTCGTGAAATCGGCGGAGCCCGCAGCTTCGGCCTTTATCCGCAACGGTAGCGTGGCGTTCGTTGCTGTTGGGAATGCGGGCGCATCCGCGCTCATCGGTCCGACTTCGCGGACGATGCGGTTCAGGATTCCGCGCGCCGGACGGCCGGTGAAGACGTTGGTCAAGACGGTGTCGTGTCCTTCGGCTTTCTTTAAAGCGGCGCGGTAGAGCGGCGAGATTGTCGATTCCGGGCACAGGAGATACGCGGTGCCGATCTGCACGGCGGCGGCACCGAGTGCGAACGCGGCAGCGATGCCGCGCGGGTCGCCGATCCCGCCAGCGGCGATGACCGGTATGCGCACGGCGTCCGCGATCTGCGGAACCAGTGCAAACGTTCCGACCTGCGAGGCAATATTTGTCTCAAGGAACATGCCGCGATGGCCGCCCGCCTCGACGCCTTGCGCGATGATGGCGTCGACACCGCGCGCTTCAAGCCAACGCGCCTCTGCGACCGTTGTCGCGGATGAGATAACGCGTGCGCCTGCACTCCTCACACGATCAAGGAGCGCCGGTTCGGGCAGACCGAAATGGAAGCTTACGACTGACGGCCGGAACTCCTCAATCAGCGTGCAAGCGGCGTCATCGAACGGTGCTCGGCCCGCTTTCATCGCGGGTTCGCCGACACCGAGTTCTTGCCGGTATGAGGCGAGGCGGGCGATCCATCGCGCCTCGGCGTCCGGATTGTCGGCTGGCGACGTGTGGCAGAAGAAGTTCAAGTTGAACGGCTTGTCCGTTTGCTGGCGAATTGTCTGCACCTCGCGGCGGAGCTGCTCATGCGAAAGAAGTGCACACGGCAGCGCGCCCAAGCCGCCCGCGTTGCTGACCGCGATCGCCATCGCCGATCCTTGCGCACCGGCCATCGGGGCTTGGATGATGGGATGTTCGATGCCGAAAAGGTCGAGAATGCGCCGGTCGTGCAACATGATGCTGCCCTTGCGTGACAGCGTCTGTCTAAACCGCTTCCACGCTGATCGCTAGACGTCGTCCTGCGCGTCTTTGTGGTCGGCAGCGAGCGTTTCCATCTGCTTCTCGCTGGAGTTGGCCCACAGGATCAAAATCTGCACTAGGGCTGCGAAGCCGAGTGCGAAGTAGAGGTAGCCCTTCGGGACCGGCGTGCCGAGCGCTTCGGCGAGCAGGATGAAGCCCACGAGCAGCAGGAAGCTCAAGGCTACAATCTTGATCTCTTTGTGCTGATCGATGAAGTGCGAGATCGGGTTGATCGCCACCATCATCACGAAGACGGCGATAATGATCGCCACGGCCATGACTTCAATGTTCTGGGCGATGCCCACGGCGGTGATGACGGAATCGATCGAGAAGACGATGTCGATAATCGCAATTTGAATGATGATCCAGGTGAAGGCCGCGCGTGGTCGTTTGGATTTCGATTCCTTGCGCTGCGATTTGTGCGGGCGGACCGCCTCGTTCATCTCGACGATCGCCTTCCAGATCAGGAAGAGACCGCCCAGACCCAGCACGACATCGCGCCAAGTGAGTTCGTGACCGAACAGGCCAATGCCGATCTTGCCTTCGAGATGGGAGAGGTAAAACAGGGTCGCCAACAGCGCGAGCCGCGTGGCTAGAGCCACGGACAGTCCGATCTGGCGCGCAGCGGCGCGGTCTTCCTTTGGCAGGCGTCCCGCCAAAATCGCAATGAAGACGATGTTGTCGACGCCGAGCACGATCTCGAGCGCGGTCAACGTGACAAAGGCAAACCAGACTTGCGGGTCTAGAAGAAATTCCATCGGGCGCGCGTCAACCTAGATGTGCTGATGTGGGTGGCGCAGACGCGCTTCGCCAGAGGGGCAGTGTAGAATGGTGGGCGCGGCAAGGATTGAACTTGCGACCTCTCCCGTGTGAAGGGAATGCTCTCCCGCTGAGCTACGCACCCATTTCTGGTGGGCAAAGCCTATAGGGGCGCACCCTCCGTCAAGTCAAGCACGGACCAGTCCCTTAAGTGCTTGTTCCAACGCGTCGAAATGATCGATCACGGCATCGGCACCCAAATCGCGCGGGGGAATCTCGGTGTAGCCGAAGGTCACGACCACCACAGGCACATTTGCGGCACGGGCCGTCTTCACGTCGGTCTCGCTGTCGCCGACTAGCACAGCGTTGGCCAGATCGCCCCCCAGCGCCGAGATCGTGTCGAGCAAGTGGCGTGGATCGGGTTTGCGGTAGGGACGGCTGTCGGCGCCAAGGATCACCGGGAACAGCGGACGAAGCTTCAGTTCGTTCATCAATTTGAGCGACAACGCTTCGGGTTTGTTCGTGCAGATGCCGAGCTTGTGGCCGCGATCAGCGAGGCGCCTGACGACCGTTTCGGCGTGCTCGAACGGGCGGCTGTGGACGGCGATGTTGGCCTCGTAGTGCACGAGGAAATGCTGCATCAGATCCGTGATCGCATCGGCGCTTGCGGGCTCGCCCGTCGCCTCCATGGCGCGCTCGATCAGGTACCTTGCGCCGCGACCGACCATGTG